>JAQWSA010000078.1 GCA_029243445.1 Alphaproteobacteria bacterium | reverse complement strand
GTCAACCGATTTTCGATTAACATTTCCATCTTAAAAATCCTTTTTAATTTACATAAAATTATTAAATAGACCTAGCATGGCGTTGCAGTGCATCCTCATTTACTACAACTCCTAATCCTGGTTCTACTGGCGCTTGAACGTGGCCATTTTTTATTACGATAGGGTTATAAACAACATCAACAGCGAGATAGGGGGCTGTTGGGCTAACCCCCCAAAATAAATTTTTTGCTGCTGCAGCTATGTGTAATATAGCTGCACTCGCAATACTGGTTTCTGCTGTTTTGCCAGCTAAGTTAACGTTCATACCTAAATCATGAAATAATTCAGTTGCTTGAAAAGCGCGCGTGATGCCACCTAGTTTTATTGTTTTTAAGCTTCCACCATGAGCGGCTAATTCTCTGTGATGTCGTTTAATATCTTCAAAACTGTGAAGCCCTTCATCAGCACTAATTAAACAAGACGACAGTAAAGCAATATTAGCCATTCCTTCTACATCACGTCCCATCACTGGTTGTTCCAGAAAATCAAGAAATTCACTAGCGTTATTTGCAAACTCAATACCTTCGTCTAGTGACCATCCTTGGTTTGCATCGGCAGATAGTTGAATCTTTCCATTTAAACTTTCACTGATAGCCTTGGTTCTTTCAATATCTTCCGAGAGTACCTTGCCGCCAACCTTAATTTTCATTGCAGCAAAACCTTCATCAGCTTTAGTCTGTGCATCGAGTAAATCTGTCTTTAATTCGCCTGTTGCAAGCATTTGGACCACGGGCATTGAATTACGTTTTACTCCTCCTAATAACTCTGCAATTGATTTATTTTGGTTTTTACCTGCGAGATCGTAGAAAGCCATTTCAAGGACAGTCTTTGCACTACTATTGCCATACATCCTCCAGTCCATTTCATCCAAATTTTGATTAAATGAGGATGGATCACGACCAATAAAGAAAGGTGTAAGAAAGCGAATTGCAGCGATCATGCTTTCTACAGTCTCACCTGTCATTGAGGGTGAGGATGACGCTTCACCCCATCCTATTAATCCATTATCTGTTTCTACTTTAACAAATACATTTTCTGATACAGATATTTCCACACCAGACATTTTTATGGGCCTTACTAAGGGTAAGTCAGCAATGACTGGAAGAATTTTTGTTATCTTCATTTCTATCTAGATTTCCTAATTAGGTTAAGAACTATATATTAATAAAGTAGTGTTTTGGAATTCTAATAGCATAGAATTCAAGGGTATATAGATTATTTGATAAAGCGTTTTATAATACTACTCATAGTTAGCCCTTGTACAATTATAGAAAATATTACGACTCCATAAGTCATTGCTAATATCAAGTCTTTTCCTGGTACAGAAGGCAGAGATAGAGCTAGTGCTACTGATATTCCCCCCCGTAATCCACCCCATGTGAGTATGGGTATTGCTCCTTTTGTGAACTCTTTCACATTCGAAAGAAATTTTATTGGAATAGCTACAGATAAAAACCTTGCAACTAATGCGATTGGAATTGCAGCAACCATAGCCAGACTAATGGATGAGCTGAAGGTTATTGTTATTACTTGTAATCCAATCAAAAGGAAGAGAATTGAGTTTAGCACCTCATCTGTTAATGACCAGAACTTGAAAAGGTGATCACGCGTACTTTTGCTCATCGCAAAATTTTTGCCCTGATTTCCTATTAAGAGACCTGAAACAACTACTGCAATCGGTCCTGATATATGTATTGCTATCGCTATTGAGTAAGTTATTGTAACAAGTGCTAGAGTTATTAGAACTTCTAAATTATGTTCATCAATAGACTTAATTGCTATATATGCGACTATTCCTGTAGCTAAGCCGAGCAACACGCCTCCAAGAGCCTCTAAAAGGAATAACTTAGAAATACCTCCTATGGATAGTGTGTTAATATTATCATTTCCAAATGCTACTGCCACCATAATAGTAAATATTACGATACCCACACCATCATTAAAGAGACTTTCTCCTGAAATTTTAGCCTTAAGTGATTCGGGTATTTTTGCATTTTTTAGTATGCTCAGTACCGCTATCGGATCGGTAGGTGAAATTAATGCGCCAAACACAAAACAGTAACTTAATGGTATACTTAAACCCAGTAAAATACAGACGTAATAGGTTGTGTATCCAATCAGTAAGGTGCTAGTTAGAACCCCTATTGTTGCCATAGTGCCTATTGCTATTTTTTTCTGGTTCAACTGTTCAAGGTTTGTATGTAAGGCCCCGGAGAATAATAGAAAACTTAACATTCCCATCATTACTACTTTAGGAAAATTTACGCTGGCAATGGTGTTGCCAACAAAGTTCTGAAAACCTAATGAGGGAGCAGTTAATTCTATTATGATTACTCCAAAAGATACTAATAGAGCAATAACAACCAGGCCAATTGTATGAGGCATCTTAAACCATCTATGGTTTATATAGCCAAAGGTAGCAGCGAGCGTAAGCAGAATGGCAGCTAAGTTTAAAAGAGACGATTCCATTGTTGCTCCAGTATAATATGTATGAATTAAGTTTTTATAATACCTTATGACCAGATCTATTTATATATTAGATGATGGTCAGGTTTGATATAACGAATATTTCATTAGGTTTTTTCCTTTTTTTATATCTAATTCAGGAAAAATTTTTAAATCTCGATTATCTAATTTTATGTTTTTTTGGACAAACGTGGGAGCACTGTATCGTATCGTGGTTTGTCTCATTTTACGTTTGTAGCGTAAATCATCAAATTCCAGACCCCAATAAATAGTGCAAATCGTCCCAACAAACTAAGTCTTGTAGCCCCGCCATCTATGGCTATATACGAATTGGCGTTACTACATAATTTAGTTTTATTTACTAAATTATCATATACCAACGCTTATATGACAATCAATAAATCGAGATTATTATGAAAATTGGCGTCCCCTACGGGACTCGAACCCGTGTTTACGGCGTGAGAGGCCGTTGTCCTAGGCCACTAGACGAAGGGGACACTAGAGGCTATCTATATCCATCCTTTATCGGAACTATTACTGCAATTCAAGCATAACTAAATATGGCGCTTAGTTTGATAATAGAAATATAGTGTTTAAAACCACCTCGTAGCTAGTTTGTTTAGTTTTCGCTTGAGTTGTGGTTGGCTAATAAATTATTAGATTATCTATATTTTTGTATTGTATTCTCTAACCGCTTTAATAAATTCATCTACGTCGGAATCTGCGGTGTTAAAAGAAGTTACCAGACGGATTACATTGTTTTGAGTCATGCGGTAAAATCCGAAACCATCATTTTCAAGTTTTTCTATTATGTATTCTGGTAGTTCTATAAATACTTCATTGGCCTCTATGGGGTTTACTATACGGCTACAGCTAATTTTTCTAAGCCCCTCAGACAAGCGCTGAGCAGCGTTGTTCGCAACGTTAGCATTTGCTAGCCATAAGCCATTATTAATATATGCGCTAAGTTGTGCACTTACGAAGCGCATTTTCGATAGTAAATGACCACCTCGTTTGCGTGATTCACCAAATTCTGTTGCAATTTTAGTCGTAAAAAATATAACAGCCTCAGCTGCCAATGCCCCATTTTTAGTTGCTCCAAAGCTAAGTACGTCAATTCCACACTTCCATGTAGCATCGGCAGGACTGATATTTTGATGGGCTAGTGCATTTGCAAAGCGTGCTCCGTCCATATGAACCATCATTTTATGATTACGAGCTAATTTAGTTAGGTTTTTTAACTCATTAACGGAATAAATGGTTCCAGATTCAGTTGCTTGAGAAAGTGTTAAGGTTGTTGGGCGCACGTTATGAACACCATGTGGTCTTGAGTTTTCCAATAAGGAAGAAAGGCTATTTATGTCAATTTTTCCTCCCGGACCATTTACACCAATCATCTTAGCTCCGCCGCTATAGAATTCAGGGGCGCCACATTCATCTATGTGCGCATGACTATGTTCATGACAGTAGATAGCGCCATGAGAGGGTGTAAGAGCACCCAACGCTAGTGCATTAGCTGCGGTTCCAGTTGCAACAGGAAATATTAAAACATTAGTTTCAAATAAAGTAGAGAATTCCTTTTCAAGTTGTAATGTCCATTCATCTGCTCCATAGGGCATTGCCTGGCACTCAGATGCTGTAAGCAGCGCAGCAATGATTTCAGGCGAAGTACCACTTACATTATCACTGGCGAAATTAGAAACCATCTAGCGCTCCACTGAAAAAACGACTTTGCCGGAAGATAAATCAACGATATAAATTTTTTCACAATTACTATTATCCGAATGTCCACTAGTTCTTATAGACATCTTTTGTCCATTAAGGTCTATTTCACTCATCTTGCATTTAGCGGAAAGCCCTAAAGATAGAGGCTTAGAGTATTCAGTACTATTTTTTGGCTTTTCCGAGGGTTTTGTAAAATTGAAGATTGCCCATATAACAGCAATGAGAGCAATAAATATAAAAACAGCCATAGCTATTACAATTGCCTTTAACGCTTTCACTGATACACTCTCCCTATTATTTGTTTAGGTGTTATTGTAAGGCGATGATTGAAAAAGAAAAAGGTTCTGAAAATATATATGCCGCTGGTGAGGTTTTAACGATCCTTGCTACTGATGCAATGGTTGGTTGCCGTTTAGATTTTTTTCTTAGCAATGAAATTAATGGGATGTCCAGATCAAGACTAAAATCTCTGATAGTTGACGGCCATTTAACCATGAATAATATACCTCTTCTTCGACCTTCACACAAAGTTGCACTCGGTGAGCATTATAGGTTGGTAATGCCTGCATTAATACCGGCTTTACCTCAGGGACAAGAAATTCCTCTAAATATTTTATATGAAGATGAAGAAATAATTGTAATAGACAAACCTGCAGGTATGGTTGTTCACCCAGCTCCAGGGAATCCAGATAACACATTGGTTAATGCTCTAATTGCACATTGTGGTAATAGCTTGACAGGAATAGGTGGAGTGCGTCGACCAGGTATAGTTCATCGCCTTGATAAGGATACTAGTGGTGTAATGGTAGCAGCAAAATCGGCTCTAGCGCATTCTTCTTTAAGTATGCAGTTTGCTGAACGAACGGTGGATCGAGCTTATCGTGCTCTTGCTTATGGGAGTGTTAAATCTTCTTCTGGTAATATTGAAACGATGATTGGACGCAGTCCCCGAAATCGCAAAAAAATGGCAGTGGTAAACCGTAATGGAAAGCTAGCTATTACACATTATGAGATGGAAAGGTTAATTGGACCCGTTAGTGCTCCTTTTGCATCTCTATTAATATGTAGGCTATCTACCGGGCGTACACATCAAATTCGTGTTCATCTAACACATATGGGCCACTCCATTATTGGAGATCCTGTATACGGAAGAGTACGGAAGAAAAAATCAAAAAAGCACAAAAACGATAAATATAGATTTGTTTCAGAAGAAGCTAATAGATTAATGAGTTTATTTTCACGCCAGGCCTTGCACGCCTATTATTTAGGGTTTGAGCATCCAAAAACTAGAAAAAGACTATTTTTTGAAACAATATTACCAAATGATATGAAAAACCTTATTAATAATTTAGACTTAATAGAGTAGCTTGAATTAATTAAAATAAAAACCATATTAGTTAAATGAATACACTTTATTGAATACATAAGGCTTATTTAGCACAAGAGTTATCTTTTGTTTAAAGACTAATAATAATTAAAGTTTTATTATTATCGTTGTTAGTATGAACGTGGAGTTGATAAATAATGGCAACACTAAATCTCCCTAGTATTACACCTGAAGGGAACTTATCGAGGTACCTGCAGGAAATACGAAAATTTCCTATGCTTTCTCATGAAGAAGAGTTCATGTTGGCTAAGCGCTGGCTTGACAATGAGGATATAGATGCAGCGCATAAAATGGTAACTAGCCATCTTAGGCTAGTTGCCAAGATTGCTATGGGTTATCGTGGATATGGATTGCCTTTAGCGGAAATGATTTCAGAAGGTAATGTAGGTCTAATGCAGGCGGTCAAAAAGTTTGACCCAGACAAAGGCTTTCGTCTTGCAACATATGCTATGTGGTGGATCAAGGCTGCCATGCAGGAATATATTCTCCATTCTTGGAGCTTGGTTAAGATGGGTACTACAGCTGCTCAGAAAAAGCTTTTTTTTAATTTAAGGCGTATGAAAGGACGATTGAAGGCCCTTGATGAGGGCGATCTATCACCAGAGAATGTTGCCAAGATTGCTACTGAACTTAAGGTAGCTGAATCAGATGTTGTTTCGATGAACCGCCGGCTTTCTGGGCCCGACGCCTCGCTTAATGCGCCGGTTCGTAGTGACGGTGATGGCGAAGGTGAATGGATGGATTGGCTGGTTGATGAATCTGAGTCTCACGAAGTGATTTTGGCTGAAGAAGATGAACTATTGAAGCGACGTGAAATGCTTTCCCAAGCGATGACTTCTCTGAATGATCGTGAACGTCACATATTGACTGAGCGCAGACTTAAAGAGAACCCTCAAACGTTGGAGGAGTTGTCATTGGATTATGGTATAAGTAGAGAACGGGTTCGCCAGATTGAAGTTAGGGCATTTGAAAAACTACAAAAGGCTATAAGAAATCAAGCTAAAGAGCAGGTGCTTGCCCAACTTTAGGTAATTGAAAAATACCTTAATTATTTATTGAGTATATTAATTTAAATATCAATTTATTAGGTTCCTATGAACTATAAAAATATTTCTCTGTTTATAATGCTAGCCTATATATTGACGGCTTGTGCAGGTGACCCTAACCCAAAGCAATCAATGGGTGCTATACTAGGTAGTATTGGTGGCGCTGTTCTTGGTTCTCAGGTGGGAAAGGGTTCTGGAAGGATGGCTGCTACGGCTATTGGCACGTTGGCTGGTGCGGTAATAGGCGCAGATATTGGAAAAACCCTGGATCGTGTTGACCAGATGGCTATGAGACAAGCTGAGAAAAAAGCTCATACTGCGCCCGTCGGTAATAAAATTGTTTGGAATAACCCCAATACTGGCAATTCTGGTTCTGTGACCCCTTTGATTGCTTTGGGTTCTTTATTTACTACAACGGAAACGTTGTTGACTGCGGGCAGAAAGTTGAAAAGGTTGCCCGCCAAACGCGCTTTGTTTGACGTTTGGTCAATGGTCTTGTTGTACGAAACCGACGCGTTGTCAATCTTTGTTTTGTCCTTCTTGTATTGATGCTGAATCATTGACGATGCGTCACGCTGGAACAATTGTTCCAATCGGTATTGGCCGTTTGAATAGTAAAAACGCAACCCAAAAATCGTGCATATT
>JAQWSA010000077.1 GCA_029243445.1 Alphaproteobacteria bacterium | reverse complement strand
GTCAGCTTCATTGTCTTTCTCAAACTCTTTCGGCCGATATGCGAACGAAAGAGGGGCTATAAAACTAGTTAGTATAAAAGCTACATTAGACTAATGATTATTCTAAAATTCCTATGGCTTAGAAGCAAATATAGCTATTTTTTGTACAGTACCAAAAACTAAAAAAAATATTCTTTTATTATAGCAGTAAAAGAATGATTCGACAGTGAAATCATACTAAATTACAGAAAGAACAATTCTAATTCACTTTTTTTAAAGGGATTTCTGATATGATAGATACTATAAGCCAACTATATTTCTAGCATACGCCTTAATAACTCAACATCTTCATGAAAACTACTATCCATTGTTCTTAGTTCTTCTACTTTTTTAACGGCATGCATAACTGTAGTGTGGTCTCTTCCACCAAATTTACGCCCAATCTCTGGCAGTGATCGTGCTGTTAATTGCTTGGATAAATACATAGCGACCTGTCTTGGGCGTGCTACTGCTCGAGCGCGGCGTGCAGAGTGCATATCAACTAATCTTACATTAAAATGCTCTGCAACGCGCTTTTGTATTTCTTCAATGGTAATTCGCCTATCATTGGCCCTAAGAAGATCACGCAATATTTCTTGAGTTACCTCTAATGTAACCGCATCACCAACCAAGGTGGATTGGGCAACAATGCGGTTAAGTGCCCCCTCTAATTCACGAACGTTAGAGTTAATCTTGTGGGCAAGAAATTCTATTACCTTATCAGGCAACTTAGCTCCCAGTCGTTCTGCTTTATCCTTAAGTATTCCTAACCGCAATTCGTAATCTGTTGGATGTATGTCAGCAACTAGCCCACACCCCAGCCTTGAACGCAAACGTTCCTCCATACCCTCTAGATCTGATGGTGACTTATCAGCTGATACAACTATTTGACGGTTTTGATCAACCAAAGCGTTAAATGTATGAAAGAACTCTTCCTGCGTGGAATCTTTTCCACAAATAAACTGAATATCATCTATCATCAAAACATCAACTGAACGGAATTGTTCTTTAAAATCCATAGTGGTGCGAAATCTCAATGCCCTTACAAACTGGTACATAAATTTCTCAGCTGACATATATAAAACCCGACGCCCGGGGTTTTGACTAGTTATATGCCAAGCTATAGCGTGCATTAGATGCGTCTTACCTAATCCCACACCCCCAAACAAAAACAAAGGATTAAATTGAACGCTATCAGACTCAGCCGCTCTTCGGGCAGCAGCATGTGCTAATTCGTTAGTACGTCCAACAATAAAATTTTTGAAAATAAAACGCTTGTCCAATAAATCAGTAACATTTTTCGTATCAGACTGGCCTGAATTTCTCTCTGCATGATTAACCCCTTGATCTGAAAGAGGAATCGCTGATGGATTTTGTTGGTTCGTGCTTTTATCGCTCCCAGACAAGCTAGGTGTTTTTATCAAAGAGCTAATCGGCTCAACAATTATCTCCACTTCAGTTACACTAGAGTTTTCTTCTTGCCAGAGCTCAGTTAATCTATCCCCATAGTTCTGCTCTATCCAGTCTCGCATAAATCTCGTCGGAACGGTAATTCGCAATCGGCTGCCTAGAATTTCTCCTAAAGTTAGGGGTTTTAACCAACTATTAAAAGCAGCGTCTCCAACCTCGGCACGAAGTTGTCCTCTTACACTAGCCCACTGCTCAGCCAAAGTGGTGTTAGAATTTTCCCAATGATCTACCATGTCGTACTCTGAGTATCTTGACTGGAAGAAGCCCTTGAAACTGAACCATGCTTGTGGATTAAACAATCATTAGCAAACACAACTATATTCAGCTTGTCTTGGAAAAATCTTATGCGTTGGTAATATCCGGCACTCAAATGCTCTCTCCCCAAAACCCCTGCCAGCAAGTCAAAGACCACTTATCTCTAGCTTACCCTAAGTTGGCAGGGCACTCATTTAACAATCCATAAAACCAGAGAACAATTCTCCAAATAAACCAACAAAATTTATGTTTTTATTACTAGACTGCTTTACTTAACTTTTACTTTATTTTTAATTACGATTACTTGTGTTTAACACGATAATAAGATTTATTACTTTGATTTATTCGAAATTCCAATCACCACAATAAATAAGTGAGTCGAGTTAGTAATGAATATTATATAATTATTATATTTATTGGCCCAAGAGCAAGGACTAGCATACATACCAAGGGCTAAGGCCGCAACAACTCTAAGCGTGTTTTAGTTAAAAAAATTAATTTTTTTTTATTTTTTGCAAAAAAAAACCGCGCTCTGATGACGCGGCTACAAACAAAACACATAATCTACAATTGCTTACGACATAACCTTAATACGAGCCGACAACCTAGATAGGCGTCTATTAACAGTATTCTTTTTAAGAACACCTTTT
This sequence comes from Alphaproteobacteria bacterium, assembly GCA_029243445.1. Next base: position 10,231 of record JAQWSA010000077.1, on the reverse strand, counting down.
GTCACTCCACGGTGCAATTCAGGTTGAGCCGCACGAAATGCTTCAACAGCGTCTGCACGGTCACCGCTTTCAATCGCTTGTTCAACCTTTTTTACGTGTGTCCGAATACGGCTAACCCGGTTCCGGTTAATTAATGTACGTCGTTCATTACGACGAATTCTCTGTTTCGCCGATGCGTGTTGGGCCATAATTTCAATTCTTCTTTTATGTAGACTGCGGCGCGGCTTATAACGGGGAAGGCCTATTGCGTCAAGACCACTATAGCAAATGCAGTCTTTTTATTTTTATCTATTTTTAAAATCTGGCCGCCTTTTAGCTATAAAGGCTGCCATACCTTCTTTTTGATCATATGAAGCAAAAGTTGAATGAAATAAGCGGCGCTCGTAGTGAATTCCAGCAGCCAAGGTTCCTTCATAAGCCTGATTAACAGACTCTTTTGCCAAATAAGCAATAGGTCGAGACATACCAGCAATAAGACCAGCAGTTTTAACTGCATCTTCCATTAAATTGGATAAAGGAACTACACGGCTAATCAAGCCAGACCGTTCAGCCTCTTCAGCATCAATCATTCGACCAGTTAAGACCATTTCCATAGCTTTAGACTTACCAACCAGACGAGTGAGCCTCTGCGTGCCGCCAGCCCCTGGGATTGTTCCAAGGGTTATTTCTGGTTGTCCAAACTTAGCATTATCCGCAGCAATTATAAAATCACACATCATGGCAAGTTCACAACCACCACCCAAAGCAAAACCGGCCACCGCTGCGATGATTGGTTTACGACAATTACTTACTTTCTCCCAATCGCCAGTAATAAAATCTTCCATATAGGCACTAATGAAAGTTTTTTTCTCCATTTCTTTAATATCGGCTCCCGCAGCAAAAGCCTTCTCTGAACCTGTTAGTACTATGCATCCAACATCATCATTCGCTTCCAAATCATCTAATGCGTTTCCTAATTCAGAAATTAAATCAGCACACAGTGCATTTAGTGCCTCTGGCCTATTCAATGTTATAATCCCAACATAGTCTTGTATTTCAATTTTAATATTTTCATATGTCATAAGCAAACCTTCCTTAGTTGCATCCCATCCTGAGAATTATAAATTATTAATATTATTTAGGAGTTATAGAAAATCTTACTATCAAAGTATTGTTTTTCTCTACAAACACAATTTGCAAAACTTCTCCGCTACGCAACCAGCTAAAAAGATAACCACCTGTATTATGTTTTTTCCACCCCAACCTAGGCAATGTAGTATTATAGAAAGAAACAGCTGAATCTTTCTAGAGTTTCCCTCGCGCTTCAGATTCAACAATACGACCCTCCAGCTTATTAAAGCTTAAACTCGAATCTAATTCTTCTACTAAACCTGGCGGCAAGGGCAGGTCCGACTCAACAGATAAGTATTTTTGGCTAAAGACTGGTAAAGGGATACCAAGAATTTAACAAGAAAAAATAACAATAATCTTGTATAATTTTTTATTTAAAAAGCATGGCATATACCGGCTCATTGCGAGTTTAGCGTTGCCATTGAGAACAAAAAAAAGTAGATCTGCCACTTTGCGAAATACGCCGTATACAACCTTCTAATCCATTTTTGGTTTCACAGCGCGGGCAGTATTCTTGTTCTCGTCCATAAACAGCAAACTGATGCTGAAAATATCCTAGGCCCCCATCGGCATGCCGAAAATCACGCAAAGATGACCCACCAGCAGAGATGGCTAAAGATAATACATGTTTAATAGAAGTGGCTAATCTCTCTGCTCTAGCCCCCTTAATTGTGTAAGCCCTTCTTTTAGGGGATATATTAGAGTGATAAAGCGCTTCACAAACATAGATGTTTCCAAGTCCAGCCACAATTTTCTGATTGAGTAGTGCTGATTTTATTGATGTTCTTCTACCGTATAACTGCTTAGCTAAAACCGGTCCATTAAAGGAATTACCTAAAGGTTCTGGGCCAAGATCACGTAAAAATTTATTATTATTAACCTCAGTGGCTGCCATTAGATCCATAAACCCAAAACGTCTTGGATCGTTGAAGCGGACTTCATAACCCCTCTCTGTTCGAAAAATTACATGGTCATGCTTTTGCCTCGGCGGTTTAACTGAATTCTTAGAAAGCACTTGAAAACGACCACTCATTCCAAGATGTACAAGCAATTCTTGTCCACCACTCACTCTAATCAAAAGATACTTTGCCCTCCTAGCTACATGCAAAACCTTGCAGCCCGCAAGACGCTCGTGCATATTATCTGGCAACGGAAACCTAAGGGCAGAAGTATATGTTGCAACATCTCTTATCACATCCCCCTCTATGGCCTTAAGTAAACCTTTTCGGGTAGTTTCAACTTCGGGAAGCTCAGGCATGTTTTTTCCAGGAATATAATCCAGGCGTTCATGTTAACTAATAATAGATATAACCGACGAATGCTTGCGGCACAAACATTAGTACAATAGCAAAGTAAAATAATCCAGCAGCGGAGCACCTTCTAGGATATATTTAGTGTATGATAGATAAAAAAATACAAAAAGAAAAACAAACAACCCATTTCGGATTTACTGAAGTACCATTGGAAGAGAAAACACTAAAAGTAAAAACGGTTTTTGATTCTGTTTCCAGTAACTACGACCTCATGAATGACATGATGAGTTTTGGTATACACCGTCTATGGAAATCATCGCTTATCGATCAGCTTAACCCCAAACCTGGCATGGATATAATTGATGTAGCAGGCGGTACAGGTGATATAGCAAAAAAGATTATAGAAAGATGTAGTGATAAAGTTAGAGTTACAATCTGCGATATAAATGCCAATATGCTAAAAACTTGCCGCAATAAATCCATAGACAATGGGCAAATATCAAGGCCAAATATTCCATCATTAGTATGTGGGAATGCTGAAGAGTTACCCTTCGCCGATGCCTCAGTTGATGCTTATACAATAGCTTTTGGCCTAAGAAACGTAACTAAAATAGATATAGCCCTAAAAGAAGCTCATAGAGTATTAAAACCAGGCGGACATTTTCTATGTCTAGAGTTTAGCAAAGTTGTTTTACCTATAATATCTCAATTCTATGACAAATATTCCTTCTTTGTACTTCCCAAACTAGGTGAAGTGATTGCAAATGATCGAGAATCATATGTTTATCTAGTGGAAAGTATACGTAAATTTCCAAAACAAGAGGAGTTGGTTTTCATGCTCCAAGAAGCTAAATTTAGCCAAATAAATTATAGAAATTTATCTGGGGGAATCGCCGCCATCCATTCTGCATGGCGAATTTAGGAACACTCAAAGATGCTTGGGTTCGTAAAAAATATAATCCGCCTGGTAAAGATTGCTCGCATATTAGCAAGTCACGATGCGTTGTTCCCATTAAATTGGATGTCTGCCACTTCAGGTCTAGTTATCACTGCAAAAATATTATCGGGCTTTAGGGTTAAGCGCAGCGTACGTTCTCTACGACCCGGCGAGAGACTTTCGATTGCCCTACAGGAATTAGGCCCCAGCTTCATTAAATTTGGTCAAATGCTTAGCACGCGCCCAGACCTTGTAGGAGAAATAATTGCTAATGATTTGTCTACCCTACAAGATAACTTGCCTTCATTTTCTGCTGAAGACGCTCGAAAAACCATAGAAAAACAGCTTGAAGCAAAAATAGAGGAACTTTTTGATAATTTCGAAGATAAACCCGTAGCCGCAGCTTCTATTGCTCAAGTCCATTTTGCTACTACAAAGCTTACACCATATGAAATTTCTATAGCCAAAAAAAATAATCTGCCCCCGACAGGTCGCAATGTAGCGGTTAAAGTTTTACGACCAGGAATCGAAAAAGCGTTCGCGAAGGACATAGATCTATTTCTTTGGATGGCCAAATTGCTCGAGAAATACCAACCCCAACTGCGAAGACTTAAACCAATTGCAATAATAGAAACATTTTCTGAATCAGTACACTGGGAATTGGATCTACGCCTGGAATCTTCAGCAGCAGCCGAATTAGCTGAAAATTTTTCTAATGACCCCAAATACCTAGTGCCGGACGTTGATTGGATTAGAACAAGTCAGAGGGTTTTAACAACCGAAAGGATAGACGGCATACCAATTCATAACTTTAGAGAATTAAGTGAAGCAGGCCATGACCTGGAAAGCATTGTCAAACGAGCCTCAGAAAATTTCTTTCTTCAAGTGTTCCGAGATGGTTATTTTCATGCCGATATGCATCCTGGTAATGCATTTATTTTAGATGACGGAACTTTAGCTGTTGTTGACTTCGGCATAATGGGCAGAATTGATAAAAATACTAGATTTTATCTTGCTGATATGTTGTTGGGGTTTGTCACAGGTGACTACAACAGAGTTGCTGAGGTGCATTTTCGAGCAGGTTACGTGCCAGCAAATGAAGATAAACAAGCCTTCAAACAAGCAGTTAGGGCCATCGGAGAACCAATATTTGGTCAAAGCTCATCAGATATCTCTATAGCTCGCCTATTATCACAGCTATTCCAAGTTACAAAAGAATTCAATATGGAAACACAGCCGCAACTTCTTTTGCTTCAAAAAACCATGTTGTTAGCGGAAGGAGTTGGACGTCAGCTAGCTCCACATACAAATATGTGGCAACTAGCCCAACCTCTAATCGAAGAGTGGATGATAGAAAACAGAGGTCCAGAAGCACGTTTTGCCGAAGTTATAACTAATGTTTTTTGGGCAGCGGAACGATTACCCACCGCAATTACAGAACTAGAGAAAAGACTTTACCAGGCCAATGATAACTCTTCCAAAACAAATATAAAAAGAAATCAAAAAAACATAGTACAATGGCCTATATGGTTGGCTATAAGTTTACTGGCTATTTTATTTCTTACAAAATTTTAATTATAAATATTCTGCTTTTCCAAACCACTAAAATTTCATAACTTGCTCAAATACCCCTGCTTGAGCTATGTAATAATATTATTCTTACGTAATATATTTAAACTTAGTTAAATAACTGGTTTTATTAGGTAATTATTATAATGCTTCATGGAAAAAGTATATTACTGATCATAAGCGGCGGCATAGCAGCATATAAGAGTCTTGAACTAATCAGGCTTTTACGCAAAAGCGGGCTGACAGTGAGATGTATTTTAACCAAAGGTGGTGCCCAGTTTATTACGCCTCTATCAGTTGCCGCATTAACTGAAAATAAGGTTTTTACTGAACTTTTTTCCCTAACAGACGAAGCTGAAATGGGCCATATAAGTCTATCTCGAGAGACAGATTTATTGTTGGTTGCACCTGCTAGTGCTGATATCTTAGCTAAAATGGCACAGGGACTAGCTGACGATCTAGCATCAACCGTTTTATTAGCTACCGATAAACCAGTAATGATTGCACCAGCCATGAATGTTAGAATGTGGCAACATAAAGCCACGCAAAATAATATTAAAACCCTCTCGCAAAGAGAAGTTATGATAGTTGGTCCCTCTGAAGGAGATATGGCATGCGGCGAATTTGGACCTGGTCGCTTGGCTGACACCGACGAAATATTAAGAAATGTAAAATTTTATTTCGGAGAAAAATCACCTCTAGCTGGTCGCACAGCGCTAGTTACCAGCGGTCCAACTCATGAGCCCATTGATCCTGTAAGGTACATAGCCAATCGATCATCTGGACGACAGGGGCATGCTATTGCCGCAGCCCTGGCTAATAAAGGGGCCAAGACAACTCTAATTTCAGGGCCTACAAACCTTCCGAACCCTGCTGGGGTAGAAGTAATAAAAATTGAAACTGCTCAACAAATGCTAACTGCTTGCCAGAAAGCACTTCCAGCAGATGTTATGGTATGCGCTGCAGCTGTAGCTGATTTTCGTATAGCCACTAATTCTAATAAAAAAATCAAAAAAATAAATGGTAAAATCCCAGTATTAGAAATTGCAGAAAATCCAGACGTGTTAGCTACTATCAGTAAAGCTAAAAAGGCTCGACCAGAATTAGTAATAGGCTTTGCCGCTGAAACCCATGATATTATCCCTAATGCACAACTTAAGCTTGAAGACAAAAAGTGTGATTGGCTTTTGGCTAATGACGTATCTGAAGGATCAGGTACGTTTGGAGGTGAGAATAACACAATACATTTAGTAACTGCCGATAGTGTAGAGAACTGGCCTCAAATGACTAAATATGACGTTGCTAGACGCCTAGCTGAACGAATAGCCTCAGCTTTAGTAAAATAGTACTTATTCTACCAGAAGCAAAAAAGCCTTCTCGACTAAATATAACTAGTGACACTGCATCACCGACAAACGCAATTATCAATAATGCATAGGAAAGCTTAACTATTCAGATTATGCGTCAATTAGATTCCGTTACAATTCAAGACCCATGTGGTCATATACGAGAGGTAGGAAAAAGGAGCCGAGGTAAATCAGCTAGATTACTCAACATGAAACAATTTTGTTAACCAGCCTCATTTAAAAAAAATGATTATAAAAATATGTTTATCTTTCGCTGTAAGATATCTATCAACTGTAACTTTTGAAGGGTTATAAGACGAAAAAATGGAACTCACAGAACAAGAATTTCATAGATATGCTCGTCACTTAATTATGGACGAAATTGGTGAAGAGGGACAAGAGAAACTATTAAAGTCTAAAGTACTAGTAGTTGGAGCGGGAGGACTAGGCGCTCCCGTATTAATGTATCTAGCTGCGGCAGGAATAGGAGTTTTGGGTGTTATTGATGACGATGAGGTAGACATCACAAATTTACAGCGTCAAATAATCCATATGACAAACCGGGTAGGTGATCAGAAGGTTATCAGCGCCAGCGATACAATAGCGGCAATTAATCCAGGAATTCGAGTAATAACTTATAATTATCGTTTAAAAGCGGAGAATGCTTTTGATTTGATCAAAGAGTATGACTTAATTATTGACGGGTCAGATAACTTTGAGACTAGATATCTAATAAATGATTTATGTTATTTTCTCAAAAAACCCTTAATTAGTGCAGCACTACTTAGATTCGAGGGTCATCTATATACTTTTAGACGTAATGATAGTGATAAAACCGCTTGTTATCGCTGTATTTTCGACGAAGCTCCTCCTGATGACCTAGTACCCAGATGTGAAGAAGCTGGCATATTAGGTGTAATTGCTGGCGTTATGGGCTCACTTCAAGCTACTGAAGCTCTCAAAGAAATATTAGGTATAGGCGTAAGCCTAGCTGGACGTTTTCTAATATATGATGCTCTAGCAACATCGTTTCATTCTATTAAGCTACCCCATAACCCTAATTGCCCATTGTGCGGAGATAAGCCAAGCATTAGATGTTTACAAAAATAAAAATATTAAAGATAGTGTTGGTATAGCCAAAGTATCAGTGGGCATTTATTTGGTTTGTCTAGCTTATTTATATTTCTCCAGCAAATTATTGGAAAAGCTACGTAATTAATGATATTACAATTTAAAAAATCGTTCAGTTACATTTTGATATGCTCTATTATAGGGCTGGCTTTAATAACAGTATCAGAAAATGCTCAGGGGGCAACTAATAGGCCCTTACCGCGATTTGTTAGTCTTGGAGCTAGTATAATTCACTTACGAACAGGCCCAGGAAAAAGGTACCCCATTGATTGGATATACACAAAATCCAATTTACCAGCCAAGATCGTAGCTGAACACAAAAAATGGCGCAAAGTTATAATGCAGGATGGAACATCAGGTTGGGTGTTTAGTAAACTACTATCTAATAAACGCACAGTTATTATAAAAAACTCAGAAGGGCGAATTTATCAAAAACCAAAAACAAACTCAAAGGTTTCTGCAGTTGTGGAATATGGAGTGATAGCTAGTTTAGATAAATGCAACCAAAGTTGGTGTAAAGTGAAATTGGAAAGCCATAAACTTACTGGTTGGATTCAGCAAAATATGCTCTGGGGCATACTTCCTAATGAATTTCATGATTAAGCGGCTTTTCTACTCAAAATCAGTGACTAGGGCCTTTCGTACTGACTGAGACATAACCGCCATGTGGCTATAATTATCGTGCTCAAACCCTATTATAACTTCTACTTCCTCAGAAGAAAATTTAGAAACCTGGCTTTGAGTAAACGGAAAGCGTATAAACTGCACGGCACTGGCTTTACCTTCAGCAGTAGTGCGATCAAGATCAGCCTCCGACACTCCCCTAATTTTTTCATCAGCAAATCTCAAAAATCCAGTTTCCTCAACCCCCCCTAGACGCCCAAGAAAATTTCGACGTCTCTCCTCATCATCAATTTCAAACATAACCGTCGCTATTAACTCGTGTCCTTTCGGAATTAATGGGTTATAGGCCGCTAGTTCATCTGCTATTTGCTCCTCACCACCACGCTCAATATATAACATTTCATGAACTTGATGCCACATAGTATCATAGTTTTCGAAATAGAATGCTGCAACTGGGCCAACCTCCATCCTTCGGTTGCGCTTCATCGCTACCGCTTCACGCCGTCTATCCCGGCGCTCTGTTGCATAGGTTTCCATAGACAATATATGTTTACGAGAAATTTCATGCCTATCAACCATTTTTTCTAACCTCTATTATTTGCATTGTTATTAAATAAACCATAGGACATGGCGAACAGCTCAAGAGGATGATAGGTCCGTTTAGGTAACAATTTTAAATCTTCAATATTCTCAGCGTCTCGCGATTTTTGAAATTCTATACCCTTCAATATATGATCAGCTGCCAAAGGACATTCGGACGATATAAACGGCATCTCACCAGCCTGGCGGACAACAGGCCTGCCAACCTTAAGGGAAGTTTCAAAATTATTTTTATAAACACCCCAGGTTCCACCATGGCCGGAACATCGTTCAATCACCTTAATATTTCCCTCAGGAATTAGATTCAACAATTCTGATGCTTTTTTACCCATATTTTGTGCTCGAGAATGACAAGCAAGATGAAGAGCTATTCCGCCTGATAACGCCTGAAGGCCATCAGTAAGCCCTTCCTTTCGAGCAATATTAACTATGTATTCAGTTATATCAAATGTAGCTTTACTGAGGCGTATGACGTCTTCATTACCAGAAAGAATAAGCGGCCACTCATATTTCAACATTAAGGAGCAACTAGGGGTTAAGGCAATTATGTCATACCCATCATCAATCCACTTACGCATTTCTTTAGCTACCTTAACAGCGTTATCGGCAACCTGTTCTAAGTTTCCTTGTTCAAATTGTGGCATTCCACAACAATTTGGATAAACTGCCTGGGTGATAACACCATTATGCGCAAGAACTTTTTGAGTTAATTCACCCATATGTGGATTATTAAAATTTACAAAACAAGTCGAGTAAAGAACTGCCTTACGGCCGTAAGCAGGAGCAGATTTGTTTACTATTGTATCAAGGGATTTTGCTCTAACATCAAAAGTCTTACGGTAAAATTTTGGTAAAACAGCGCGTCGATCAACCCCTGATAAAAACTCAATTATAACCCGTAAAAGCTTATTTTCGACTCGCAAAGCCCAGTTCACCATTAAAGATAAATAAGACATAACCCGACCATTTCTATCAGTCTTTGATATTTGGCGGTGGGTATATGGAATTTTTTTCTGAGCATTTTCAACAGCGCGATACCGTAACATCAGATGAGGAAAATCAAGGTCAAATTGATGTGGGGGAACGTATGGACATTTGGTCATAAAACACATATCACAAAGGGTACATGCGTCAGCAACTTGTTTAAAATCTTTACTATCAACGGTGTCTAACTCACCAGATTCTGACTCATCAATCAAATCAAAAAGACGCGGAAAACTATCACAAAGATTAAAACAACGACGACAGCCATGACAAATATCAAAAACTCGCCTTAACTCAATATCTAATTCATCTTCATCATAAAAACCCGGCTCTTGCCAGGGTATAGGATGACGCACTGGCGCTCCCAGACCACCCTCACCCTGGGGAACAGCTGTGTCGGTACTCTTACCATTATTCAACTAAACATACTCACTATAATCACTTTCTATGAGTGACTAAGCCATCTAAAGAAACTGATATAAAATTCTGATGTATATTAAAAAAACACAGAGGTTCCTAAAGATGCTCTGTTAGAACCGAGCCTACTCTAGCTCATCACGAGCTTTCTGAAATCTCCCCGCATGACTCTTTTCAGCTTTTGCAAGAGTTTCAAACCAATCGGAAATTTCATCAAACCCTTCTTCACGTGCAGTACGTGCCATACCTGGGTACATATC
>JAQWSA010000076.1 GCA_029243445.1 Alphaproteobacteria bacterium | reverse complement strand
CAGACATTGTGGTAGTTGGATTTAAGTCTGTTGATCCCAAAGCTTATGGTAGGTTGGTTATTGATGAAGATGGAAATCTAATAAAAATTATTGAGGCTGTTGAAGCTAACGCTGAACAGTTAGAAATTACTATGTGTAATTCTGGCCTGATGGTGGTTTCAGGACGTTACATGTTTGATTTGCTTATGAATTTAAATTCGCAGAATAAAAAGGGTGAATATTATTTGACTGACATAGTAAGTGTCGCGCGTGATAGGGGGTTAAAGACTGTGGTTGTGGAAGCAGAAGAAGCTGAACTAATGGGTGTTAATAGCCGAGATGAATTATCAATCGCTGAAGCTAACGTACAAAAGGGATTACGTGCAAATGCTATGGCAAATGGGGTTACATTAATTGATCCTTCATCAGTATGGCTATCCCATGATACGGTTTTAGACCGTGATGTAGTTATACATCCGAATGTAGTATTCGGACTAGGGGTTACTGTTGGTAAAGACGTTGAAATTAAATCTTTTAGTCACATAGAGGGAGCAACCATTGATGAAGGTGCAGTAATTGGACCATTTGCGAGACTGAGGCCTGGAGCTGAGATAGGTTGTGATGCAAAAGTTGGAAATTTTGTTGAGGTTAAGAACTCAGTTCTGGGGCCTGGAACTAAAATCAACCATCTTAGCTATATAGGAGATACCAATGTCGGTGCAGGCACTAATATAGGCGCCGGAACTATTACCTGCAATTACGATGGTTTTAATAAACACCGATCAATAATTGGAAATAATACTTTTATTGGATCGAATACTGCATTGATTGCCCCTGTTAACATTGGTGATGGTGCTGTGGTGGCTGCTGGTAGTACTATAAGTCGAGATGTAATGGCTGGTTCACTTGCTATAGGACGTGCTGCACAAGAAGAAAAAAAAGGTTGGGCTATATCTTATAAAACAAAACACCAACAAAGAACCTCTCAGAAACCTAAGAGATAGTCTCGAAATGTGTGGTATTATTGGTATTTTGGGAACAGAAAATGTTGTTTCTCAATTGATTTTCGGACTTAAGCGGCTTGAATATAGGGGCTATGATTCTGCAGGGCTAGCAACCTTAGTACATGGGCGCATTGAGCGAAGACGTGCAGAGGGAAAAATAGAAAAATTAGAGGCTGAATTAGAATCAAATTCCTTAAAAGGTGACGTAGGTATTGGACATACTAGATGGGCAACGCATGGTGTTCCTAATGAGATAAACGCCCATCCTCATGCAACTGATAGGGTGGCTGTAGTTCACAATGGAATTATAGAAAACTTTCAAGCTCTTCGTCTTGAGCTTTCACTGAGTGGTTATAGTTTTGAGAGTGATACTGATACCGAGGCAATAGCAGCTCTAATTACTCGGGAACTAGATAATGGAGCTACAACAAAACAAGCGGTAGCTAATACATTACAGCGACTAGAGGGAGCATTTGCTCTAGCAATCATTTTTGCTGGTGAAGATGATATGATGGTTGGAGCGCGGCGGGGAAGCCCACTTGCTATAGGTTACGGTGAAGGTGAGATGTATTTAGGTTCTGATGCCTTAGCGCTTGCACCGCTTACAAAACGTATTTGTTATTTAGAAGAGGGTGATTGGACCTTAATTACCTCTGAAGGGGCAGAAATATTTAATAATATGGGTACATTAGTTGAGCGTGAGATTGTCGAAACCCAGCTATCTGGCGCATTAATTGGTAAAGGTAATTATGATCATTTTATGCAGAAGGAAATTTTTGAACAACCAGCAGTTGTTGGAGATACTCTTCATAGCTTTATTAATGCTAATACCTTAGAAGTTTCTCTCCCAGTTCTTCCTTTTAAACTAAAAGATGTGCCACGAATAACTATAATTGCTTGTGGAACAGCTTTTTATGCCGGTGGTGTGGCAAAGTATTGGTTAGAACAGATTGCTAGAATTCCTACAGAAATAGATGTAGCATCAGAGTTCAGATACCGTAATGCCCCTCTAACAGAAAGAGGTGTTGCACTTTTTGTTAGTCAATCTGGTGAAACTGCAGATACTCTTGCAGCTTTGAGACACTGTCGTGAAAATGGACAGTACATAGTTTCGGTAGTTAATGTAGGAGAAAGCTCGATTGCCCGTGAATCAAATGTTATTTTACCTACTTTAGCAGGTCCTGAGATAGGTGTTGCGTCGACTAAAGCATTTACCACACAGCTTACTTCCCTTGCATGTTTTGTTATAGCTGCAGGCAGAGCTTCCGGCGCTCTTAACTCGAGCGTTGCAGCTTCATTAGCTAAATCGTTAACAGAAGTGCCTTCTAGAATGGCAGAAGTATTGCATCATGACCAAGATATTCGTCATTTAGCGGCCGATATTGCTCAAGCTCGAGATGTATTATATCTAGGTCGCGGAACGGCTTTTCCTTTAGCCCTAGAGGGCGCATTAAAGTTGAAGGAGGTATCCTACATTCACGCTGAGGGTTATGCTGCAGGGGAAATGAAACATGGACCTATAGCGCTTATAGACGATGGTGTGCCAGTTATTGTTTTAGCCCCCCCTGGAGCGCTTTTTGAAAAGACTCTCTCAAACGTTCAAGAGGTTATAGCACGAGGAGGAAAGGTAGTTTTTATATCCAATAGTGAAGGGGTGAGGCGATTAGGAAACAAAAGCTGGGTGAGTATAACTATGCCTGAAGTAGACGATTTTGTTACGCCGCTTCTATATGCAATACCTATACAATTACTGGCTTATCATGCAGCTGTAATTAGAGGTACAGATGTGGACCAACCTCGAAATTTAGCAAAAAGTGTTACGGTAGAATAAGGGAACAGGTGTGCACTATTTACCTTATGGTGTAGGGGAGTCTAACTTTAATGGAGTGGAGTGCATCAGTCTCTCGTATCTTAAAATAGTGAGTCTTATTTGACCCTCTCACCGTTTTCGAAAGTTATTTTGTAATTTAACTTACCATTCTCATAATACTCTTCCCAAACACCATCTAACTTTCCGTTCTTATAAGTTAACTTTCTCTCTAACTGACCATTAATCAAATACTCTTCATAATAACCATGTAACTTACCGTCTTTATACGTTGGTTTTGAATATATCTGACCATTGTCGTAATAAAATTCCCAAACACCTTCTTCCTTACCGTCCTTATAATTTCCTTTTACAATGTATCCAAATTCATCCGTACCCTTCACAGAACCAGAGTAAGGTTTATCAGTATACTTCTTGTAATAAATTCCATTACGTTTCACCAAATCAGTTGGTGTAACAGTTTCACTCCACGCAATTGAGGATGTGAGACAGAACACAATAGTCAGAAATGCGATGGTGAGTTTTCTCATACAAAAACTCTGGCATATCTTGGTGATGTTGGGGAGTCTAACTTTAGTGGAGGTCGCGCATTGGTTTATCGTGCATTGGACTGGTGAGTATTAAAACTTATCTTCCTTGATTATCTCACCGTCCTTGTAAGTTGCTTTGGAACTTACCCATTACTCATCTTTCTCTGGGTTACCCATTTCTATGATTTCGTCTATATGTCTATTGCAACCTATACAAATATTCTCGTGATTAAGAGTACATGTCCCGATACAGGGACTATCTCTCCGTATATCCTCTTTAGTTCTTTTCATTTGGCGTAACAAGATATCTCTCCATTAGCATTTACATCCACCTGATTTGTTTCAAACTTACACATTAAACTTAACTACGTATCATCTGAAATCTTCCAAATGATTTTTTGATAATTGTTTCTATATACACATAGCAAATTGGTCATTTAAACAACCCATATTTAGAGGTGTGTGATGAATAGAATCATTCTTGCAGTACTAATCATTTTTTCTTTTTCTTCTGTAGCAGTCTCTCAAAATATTCCGATGAAACCAGGGGTTACCTAATAATAGTATTGGTAACACCACATTCGGTTCTTCTGGAACCAGTTGCACAAAAGTGGGTAGATTCATTTTTGTAACTAAATAAGAGGTAGCTTAATTCAACGGATTATTGACTTACGTAAGTCTGTGATAGGAAAAGTTGGTGTTATTCGTTATTTCACTCCACTAAAGTTAGACTCCCCAACTTCACTAAAATATGCTAGAGTTTTTGTATGAGAAAACTCACCATCACATTTCTGACTATTGTGTTCTGTCTCACATCCTCAATTGCGTTCAGTGAAACAGTTAAACCAGAGTTTTTAAAGGAACGTAATGGAATTATCTACAAGAAGAAGGTCACTAACAAACCTTACTCTGGTTATGTCGAGGGTAAAAAAGAGAATGGATTCTTAGTAAGAGGAACTTACCAGAACGGTAAGAAAGAAGGTATTTGGAAAACGTATGACTGGGATGTTCAGTTATGGACAAAAAGAACCTTCAAGGACGGTAAGTTGGATGGTGTTTCGGAAATTTATTACGACAATGGTCGGTTAGAAAACAAAGTAAATTACAAGAACGGTAAGATGGATGGTCTTTCCGAATTTTATGACGACAAAGGTCAGTTAAGGTTTCTAGAAACTTGGAAGAACGGTACGAAAGATGGTGTTTGGAAAGAGTATCGCGGGAATGGTCAGTTAGCAAAAAAAGAAACTTACAAGGACGGTAAGAGAATCAAGGAAGAGAAGTTTTAAGACTTACTGTTCCATTGCACGATAAACTGATGCACGTCCTACTCCTAATTCCTTTGCATTCGCAGATGCACTCCATTCCACTAAAGTTAGACTCCCCAACTTCATTCAAATATGCCAGAGTTTTTGTATGAGAAGATTATAGACTCGCTATATAAATTCTGAGTTATAAATAATAAAAATAGATAATTAAATCATTAAGTTATAGGATAATTATTATTGAGTGGGAATAAACAATAAGAGACTCAAAATAATGAAATGAAATAGTTGCTTAAAACATGTGTGATGCAGCGCTTAAGGGCTTTTAATGGAACTGAAGATTGAACAACTACTACAGCAAGGTATTCCAGCGGGTAAAGACGTTCGGCGATTTCTAGGAAACCTATCACGAAATAGATCCGGGTTTTTTCATCCATGTCGTAGAAAAGGAACACTTGGATGGCTAACGCCTGCTCAGAAACAGTAGCTATAGCCGAAGCCTATTACGATTCCCCTGAGGCTGATGAGTTTTACAAAAATTTTTGGGGTGGGGAGGACATCCACATCGGACTATATGGAACGCCAGATGAAGAAATCGCCGTAGCCAGTCGCCGCACGGTCGTGACTATGGCAGCGGAACTTGAAGGACTGGGCGGAGGGTCTAACGTCATCGACTTGGGTTCCGGATATGGGGGGGCTGCCCGGTACCTCGCAGAGCATTTCGGATGTCATGTGGACTGCCTCAATCTTAGCCAAACCCAAAACGCTCTTAATAGAAAAAAAAATCTGGATTCTGAGCTAGACGACTTGATCGACGTCATCCACGGTAACTTCGAGGACATTCCTGTGGGAGATCTGACCTACGATGTCGTCTGGTCACAGGACGCTTTTCTGCATTCAGGAGATCGCGCACAGGTATTGGACGAAATTGCTCGGGTTTGCAAACCCGGGGGACGACTCATCTTCACAGATCCGATGCAAGCCGATGAGTGTCCAGACGGCGTCCTAGAGCCGATCCTAAATCGTATCCATCTGGAGACGATGGGATCCTTTTCCTTCTACCGAAGAGAGTTGAAAGAGAGGGGACTTGAAGAGATTGAGGTGCAGCCGATGCTAGGCCAATTGAAAACCCACTATTCGCGAATTGCTGAAGAGGTGCGTAACCGATATGACCTTGCCGTGTCCCTATCGGGTAAAGAGTATGTGGATAACATGCTGTTCGGGCTGGAGCATTGGGTTAATGGCGCAGACCAAAACCACCTTGCTTGGGGTTTCATACATTTTAGAAAGATGACTTAATTTCCCTGTTTTTACCTAGCTTTAACGAATTCTCATAAATTGTCTTCAAATGACAAGGTCCTGAATGGACTTTTCCCTGTATTCGGTGCCGGAATATTAAGGGTAAGCAACAATTCTTAGGGTGCTTCATAACATTACCAATTTCCGTTTCCATGAGCGTAATTGGGAATATTATTGGACGAATGGTCAGTTATGGAAAAAAGAAAATTGGAAGAATGGCAAGTTAATCAAGGAAGAATAGTTTTAAGACTTACTGTCCTAATGCATTCGTTTATCGTTTATTGAAGAAGTAATTGTAATCTCAATTACGACGCAAACAAATGTTGTAAATCCACATAACGATCATCGTAATCATAACGATTAGGGGTAATGAAAACCAAAACCAATGTTTTAAAAAATCATGTAAACCCCAATTCCATACATCAGTTGGCGTGATATCTAAACCGATCCAGAATCCTACTAAAGACATCAAACAGAATATGAATAAGACTACTTTTCTCATAAGTTTAATCCCACATTAGAAGTAATTATCACACAAATTTATATGTAAAAACTCTGGCATATTTTGGTGATGATGGGGAGTCTAACTTTAGTGGAGTGGAGCTTCACTCAGTTCATTATCTATCTTCCTCAGTCTCTTTGAGTGATGTTTTATCATATATTTCTATAGAAAAGTTTAAAAATTCAGATGGATTATTCTTGGAAAACCTCTCATCACTCAATCTTTTCTTTTTAATGATTGAATGGAAACCCGAAAGGAATATCTTGAAGGTATCCTTGACAAAATTACCGTCACGTTGAATGAAGATCTAACACATCGACTTGCGATAAGGTTAAAACATCCAATTGTTGATGACCGTCACAAATGGAATGACCCCAAGAAGAAATCTGGCGGATACTAAATCTACGATGCGACTAAAGGTATAGAGTTTTCTAATATCCTGACTAAAAGTGGTGGTATACCTATAAAAAAAAATATTAGAATAAAGGGGTTAGATATCATTCTAACACCCACGTTGGAAAATAGAGTGTCACTGTAGAATGAATTTATACTTAATCCTTTTTGCTGCTATTGTATTTGAAGTTTTTGGTACAATGCTATTACCAGCATCTCAAAATTTTACAAAAGTATTTCCAAGTATTGTCTTGCTAATCTCGTATGGTATATCTTTTTATCTACTGGCGTTTTTGTCCCAAAAACTTTCACTGGTAATAATTTATGCATCTTGGGCAGGAATGGGTGTATTCTCGATAGCGTTTTTAAGTTATATTTTTTACAAACAGACATTAAATTGGCAGTCAATTGTTGGATTATTTTTGATTGTTGCAGGGGTAACTATAGTGAATATGTATAAAGAACAATCCCTATATTAAGAGTAAAAACCCTCAAACAACCTTTAAAAAAACTAATAATTTCAACTGCTCAAAACTGGTTACTATTTATAGTGCCCCACAGCAAAACCAACTAGCTACCTTCGAGTAGAATATTGGGAGTAGGTGGTATGTCATTAACTTTATTGGAGTTTGTTATGAAATTTATTAGATGGTTTTTAGGGCGCTTAATCCTTACTTTTGATTTTATTACTAGACCAAAACCTATTATGCGTGAAAAGAAAGACCAGGAAAAAATTGATTCTATAACATCAAAATTCAGTTTATATCAATTTAATGCTTGTCCATTTTGCGTTAAAGTCAGACGTCAAATTAGAAAATTTTCTCTTGATGTCGAGTTAAGAGATGCCAAAAATAATATTAGTTATAAAGAAGAGTTAATTAGCGAGGGTGGGGCGCATAAGGTCCCCTGTTTACGAATTGATCATAATGTTAAACAGACAGAATGGCTGTATGGTTCAAAGGAAATTATTATTTATCTAAAGTCAGAATTGCAACTAACGTAATATTATTAAAGACGGTGAGATTATTTTAACGGACTAACTATTCCAGCTCACTTACTAACTAAAGTTAGATTCACCTTATTCCATTAAAGTCTGTTAGAGTTTTTATATGAACAAAAATACTTCGAAAATAACTCAATCTGATTTGGTGAAACGTGATGGACTTATCTACGTTAAGCTAACTGATTTACCTTTCAATGGTTCTGTAGATGGCAGACAGAAAGGAACTTATGATAAAGGTCTAAAAGAAGGTATTTGGGAATACTATTATAAGATGATGGGGCAGATAGAAAGAAAAGGTACGTATAGAAAAGGTTGTAGGGAGGGTATTTGGAAAACGTATTTCAAGAATGGTCAGTTATACAGTAAAGGAGCCTACAAAGATGATAACAAAGAAGGCCTTTGGGAATACTACTATAAAAATGGCAAGAGATGGCGCAAAGCAGCCTACAAAGATAATATAGAAGAAGGTCTTTGGGAATTCTTCGATAAGAATGGTAGGTTAGAATACAAAGAAATTTATAAAGATGGTAAGAAAATATCAGACTAGCTATCCCAATACGGGATAGAGTCAAGTATAATCTACTTACCAACATTCTCTGCCATTCCATAACTGATGAAAAGTGATGTAATGGGGTAAGTAATGTGCGATCAATTCACATGCCCATTAAAGATAGAGCTCCTATTTTTATCAAAGTTACCTAGAATTATTGAATGAACAAACTGACCTTAACAGTTCTAACTATTTTATTCTTTCTCATGTCTTCAATTGCTTGGAGTAAAACTCATGAAGTTTTAACCCATAAAAAATTAATTATAGAGGCCAAGAAATCTGAGGAAACCTACAATTTGATAAACTCTTTACTTACTGAAAATGGCAACGCAATTGAGGTTTCAGATTGTAGTCATACACAATTTGGGCCACATATTACTCAGGTTTTTGATAATAAATTTAAGAAATATGTATTTCGTTTTCATATTCATAGGGATCATGATTCCGATAGATGTAAATCTTTTAGACGCCAAAGAACTGAGATCAAAGTATACGATAAATCGCCCGATTGGTTGAAGGCTAGAAAAAAAAGTAAAGTTACTTATAAATGGAAATTTAGGTTAGACGACAAATTTCAGTCTTCTCGATATTTTACGCATTTATTTCAGTTGAAGGCCGTGGGTGGCTCATATTCTGATCACCCGATGATAACATTTACCACTCGTAAAGGTCTTGTAGACCGGGCAGATAAATTTGAAATTCGGCATGGAACCAAACATAAAAGTGAAAAAATCTTTGTTAGACAATTACGACCTTTTTTAGGTAAGTGGTTGCAAGTAGTGTTTAAGGCAACATTTGAAGAGAAAGGTGAGCTTTTTATAAAAATAACTTCTATTGAAAATGGTGCTGAATTACTTAGTTATAAAAATAAATCTATTAAAATGTGGAAAGATGAATCCAAATATTTGAGACCAAAGTGGGGGATTTATAGAAGTTTAAGGGATAAGGGCATGTTACGTGATGAGGTAATCGATTTAACTGATATTGAAATCCAGGCTAATTAGAGTTCTAAATTATTAGTTTTATATGGATAAAGTTTTATTATTTACTGCAAGAAGGCCTAAATATTTGTCTGTGGTTTTGCAAGTATTGTATTGCAATCTGGTATTGATTGAGCGGGGTTTAACCTTAAGATGTTTCAGTTTTCAACATTAAAGTTACCTATTATTCAGGCGCCGATGGCTGGTGGTATTAATACCCCTGGGTTAGCGAGTGCTGTTTCTAATGCTGGGGGTGTTGGTAGCTTTGGGTTTTCCTATAGTAAACCTGATAAAATTAATAAAGATTTAATAGAAACTAGAGCACTTACAAATGGTGCCATTAATGCCAATTTTTTTGTTTTTAGTCCAACGGAATTACCAAGCAAAGAAGTTCAGAGTGCGGCACTAGAGGCAATAAAAGGCCTACCAATAGAAGGTGATTTCGCCGTTTCTATTCCGCAAGAACCTTTTTTCCCTAACATTGAAACCCAGTTAGTTCCTATTTGGGAGCATCGACCAGAAATCCTTACTTTCCATTTTGGTATTCCTACGAAGTCAGTTATTGAAAGGGCTCGTTCACTAGGCATTAGTGT
Organism: Alphaproteobacteria bacterium; assembly: GCA_029243445.1. Next base: position 5,853 of record JAQWSA010000076.1, on the reverse strand, counting down.
AGGAATAACTGCTACTAATTTAAATGAGGCGTTAGAAATTGAAAGAGCTGGGGCAAGCTTTATTGTGGCCCAGGGTATTGAAGCCGGAGGCCATAGAGGTGCTTTTAATCCTGAAGAAAAGGACCATGACTTATCTCTTGGGGAACTAGTACGCAAACTAGTTAATGTAACATCACTGCCTATTGTAGCTGCTGGGGCTATTATGACTGGTGCTAATATTGATGTAGCACTTAAGCTAGGAGCAACTGCAGTACAAATGGGAACCGCATTTCTATGTTGTGATGAAGCAGGAACATCAGAATCTCACAAAGAATTTTTACTAAACAAGAAAAATAGAACAACCTTATTTACTAAGTCATTCTCAGGTCGTCGTGCACAAGGTATTAACAATGAGTTTATAAAAATTATGGAAGGTAAATCTATTCTTCCATTTCCGATACAAAATACTCTTACTAATTCAATTCGAAAGTTAGCAGTTGAGAATAATGACGGAGAATATCAGAGTTTATGGGCAGGTAAATCCTATGATAAAACACGATCGTTACCGGCTAAGCAATTAATGATTAAATTAGAAGAGGAAATAAAAAAGTCCCAATTAAAATAATGAGTAACTCTATAAAAGCATGTGAAATTTTATTAATAGGATTTTTGTTTCCTCTTACTATAATTTATTTTGGATTAAGCAGATATATTTTATTTTTTATATGGTTAGTTTTTTTCTACACTCTTTTTGTTTATGTATTTTTTTATAAGAGTAAAAATATCTTATTTTGTATTTATCAAATTAAATCTAATTTCAACCTAAATTATTTCTATCTAATAATTATTAGATGGATTATTGTAAGTATCCTTCTATACTTATTTACTTCAGAATTTTTCCCGGAAAAATTATTTATTATACAAAAAGAAAACCCTACAGTGATGTATGCAGTTCTATTGCTGTACCCAGTTTTTTCTGCATTTCCACAGGAATTTATCTTCTGCACTTTTTTCTTTAAAAGATATAAAAGTATTTTTAAAAAAGAATATATCTTGATATTTATGAGTGCTTTAATATTTTGTTTCGCTCATGTTTTTTTTATAAATTGGGTGGCGCCATTATTAAGTTTATTTGGTGGGCTCATGTTTGCCACTACTTACTCAAAAACTAATTCATTGCTGTTAGTGAGTATAGAGCACGCTTTATATGGAAATACTCTATTCTTTATTGGTCTAGGATGGTTTTTTTGGGGTGGGTCTGTTTAAAAAAAATATTATTATTTTGATATTCTGTGATTTTTTGAAATTTAAATAATATTAAATATTAATCTTTTGATTGTTTCTCGATTAATCATTGACATATAGGTTTTCAACATATTTGGTATCCCATCAATATTATTAATAGAATTTAGTGCATCTTCTTTGCTTTACCAAAAGACTGCCACTAGCCAGGTGTTGTCTTCATTCCTACCAATTTCTCTATATAAAAAACCAGGCTGATTACTAGTAAATTTTTCTCCAACTTTTTTATTAATATCTATAAAAGTGTTTTCATAGACCTCATCGTTTAGTTGGTAATTAACTAGTTCTAAGGCATATGGTGGTAAAATATATTCAAGGGCATAACTATTTCCGATACCAATAATAAAATCCGAGAAGTCTTGCTAAGAATTTTATTAATTATTAAGTATCTTTAATTCTAAGCTTGATATCACCTGGTTTTAATGTGGGGGAGTAAATTTGGTGGCTTCCAACCCACTGGTTTTAAGACTTTACCATCTTCTCTCTTTATAACCTTACCTGTCTTAACATCAATTTTAGCAAGGTTAGTCTTAAAAACTTCTTGCCAAGCACCTTCAGCATCAGCTCCCATAGAATGTATAGCACCGATAGTTACAACTAGAATATCAATTAATGCATCAAGTTGTTCCACCTCGTCATTTTCTTTAATAGCAGCGTTTAGTTCTTCAACTTCTTCTTTAATTAAATCCCTATATAGCGCATATTGTTTTTCATTTTTAATTCCATTTGTTGTTTGGTCACATGCTTCCATAAATACTCTTTGATCGGAAAAAGGGTTTACCATACCTGTATCCTTTAATTTTAATATTATTAAGGTTTCATATAATGTTAACTACTAGACTGATTTAAGTAGTTTATATTTTTTTTATCTTTTACTTTCCTTGTATGATTTTCAAACACAGTATCAGCAAGCTAAAAAAAACATAAGACAAACTGTGTATTGTTAAATCGGGATAGATAAATGACTGCTGCAAAGCAATATAATAATAATTCAAGCCTGGCACCATTCTATTTCCGAAGTTTTCGTTTTCAGTGGTCAGCAGATTTAGGTACTGCGTGGGCTTTTGAAATGGAAACTATCATTCTGGGTTGGTATATTTTAGATGAAACAGGCTCAGTACTCTTACTAACCATTTTTGCTTCACTTCAATTTCTTGGAACACTTATAGCGCCATTAATAGGGGTGTTAGGTAACAGAATAGGTTACCGAAATGTACTCTGTACTCTTAGACTTGTCTTCACACTTCAAGCAACAATCATAATGATTTTAGCAATTAGTAATTATCTCTCTCCACCTTATGTTTTTGCAATAGCTTTAATTATGGGTGTTTTTAGACCATCAGATTTAGTTATGAGATATGCTCTTATTGGGCAAACAATTCCCGCTAAGAACCTTACTGGTGCAATGAGTATTAATCGTATGACAACTGATTCTGCGCGCATTGCAGGAGCTTTGGCTGGGGCTGCTACTGTAGCTATGCTAGGGATTGGTTCCGCCTATTTAATAATAGTCACATTATATGCAACCAGCTTATTTTTATCATTTGGTATATCTAAATTACACCTGGAGCATAAACCTTCAGAAACAGAAAAATCTTTGCATAACCCTACTAGTCCTTGGAGAGACCTTAAAGATGTTTTTATTTATGCCGCCAGGACGCCACATTTATTAGCTGCCTTGAGTATTGCATTTTTAGTAAACTTAACTGCTTTTCCATTAACGGCAGGACTTTTGCCTTATGTAGCTAAAAATATTTACTTAACCAATCAAACAGGTCTCGGATACCTCGCAGCAAGTTTTGCATTTGGAGCAATGATAGGGTCGGTAATATTAACACGTATTGGTAACCGGGTTATGAGTGGCCGTATGATAATTGTTTTTTGCTCCTTGTGGTATGTAATGTTATTTATATTTTCTCAATTTAGTAATCTACAAATTGGAATACCAATTCTTATTGTCACTGGTTGTGTGCAGGGTTTGGGGTTAGTCCCTATGTCAGCAATGTTAGTAAGAACCTCAGATAAACGCTTCAGTGGAGGAATTCTTGGCTTAAGAATGCTCGCGGTTTATGGGTTACCCATAGGCTTACTTATTGCTGGTCCCGTAATCACTTTTTTTGGCTATAAAACTATGGTTGCGATTTATTCAATATTTGGGCTTACAGCAATTAGCGTAATTATGTGGCGTTGGCATAACTATCTATGGGCCAAAAATTCACCGCCTAATTTAAGATAAATATATAACCCATTGTTAATAAATAATTTTTATAAATAAATATCAAAATAAAATTAGTGAATCTTGCTGATATACTTAGTTATCTTTTATTTATATTAGTTTAAAAAGTGTCTTAATTACATAGAAAAATATAATTCAATTATTCTGTGTTCCCTGTGATAAATCGACACAGGCAGCGTATTTTTCATAGTGATATAGTAAATAGTTACTACATAAATCAATATTAGATGTTTAGCTAATAGATAGCTCATACCCCTATTAATTCTATATGATTTAAATCTCGTATGAGTTGAAATACAGATTACACAGTAGAGAATTTAGTTTAAATTAAATGCAGAAAGGTTCTTAATTCTATGAAATTATTTATTTCAGCCCTGATTGTTTTATTCAGCTCAAGTTTTGCTATAGCAGCTGATGTTACAGTGGATATGCTTAATAAGTTAGGTAAAGACAAGATGGTCTACTCTGAAAAAATAGTAAGAGTGGACGTTGGTGACACTGTTTTTTGGAAGGCTAAAGATAAAGGTCATAATGTTGAATTCATAAAAAAAGGTGGTGCTCCAAACGGAGTCAAAAAATTCAAATCTAAGGTTTCAAAAGATACGAAGTATAAGTTTGAAGTACCTGGAATTTATGCTTATCAGTGTACCCCACATAAAAATATGGGAATGATTGGATTCGTTATTGTGGGTAAAAATCTAGATAATTTAGAGGCAATTAAAAAGATTAAATTTAGAGGTAAATCACAAAAAGTTGCTGAAAAACTATTAAAGAAAATTGCAGAAAAACACTAAAATATTGTTAATTGGGAATAGTTATTCATACATCAGCTATTTCCAATTAACAAAACTAAACACACGAACACATTCTAAAAAATATAGTAATTTTACAGGAATATTTTTCAACTAGTTTTTAATATCGGTTCTAAATAAACCTAATGATAAAATAGTTTTAGTTATAAGAGACTGCGTAGATGGTTAATTCCTAATCTTGCTGCAGTTTTAAAATCTGGTTCCATAAGGCACTGTAAAGATAAATATCCATTAAAATCTATTGCCTTAAGGCTACTTATAACCTCTCTCCATGGAACATGTCCTCCACCAGGGTATAGACGGTTACTGTCACTCATTTGAAGATATTTAAGATATTTTCTAGAGTCAAAGATACTTTTAGAAAACGAAACATCTTCAATATTCATATGAAAGGTATCAAGGATAAGACCCATTCCAGGACTGTCTATTGATTTAGCAAATTCCACACCGTCTTGAGTAGTTAGACCAAAATTAATATAAAAGCGTGTCTGCGGTTCGAATAGTACCGTCGATCCAACCTTGGCTGCATACTCTGCCCCCTCTTTGAAAGCCTCATGCATCCAGGTTAAGGATTCTTCTCTACCTTCTCCGTCTAGCAATTGTCCACGAAAAGAACCAATAATAACGTCAACGCCGAAAAAAGCAGCTGCATCTAATGCGCCTTTTAATCGAATAAGAGCTTCATCTCTAATAGATTTATCTGGATGACAAAGCCAAATTTTATCTTGAAAACCTATTGCGGCTGTATGAATGGAGGCCACCTCTAAATTTCTCGTTTCTACATCTCTTTGCAGTTCATCAAGGTCAAGGTTTTTGGGTTGACGAATAGATACTTCAACTCCATCGTAACCAAGTTCTGAAAGTACATCGAGGTTGGCAGCAAATTCACCTTGTTGGGCAGGGAGTTTTTCAGTGCTGACATCAGATGTTGCTACGCTAAATCCTATTTTCATTATGGCCCCTAATTATTCTGAAAAGTTTTTATGAGATATATAATCTCATCGGTAAATTCTAGGCCCAACCACAGACCAATCCCAATACCTATAATCAATTTAATCATATTAATATAACTATTTTATTCTTTTTCTAATTGAAATAAAAATAGTTATACCTTTGAAAAGGTATTTTGATCAATACAATAAGAAATTTCAATAATTAGGTCATCTTTAATAGATCAAATTTATCACAGAATATACAATTTAGCCTTTAGATAATAATTTTAAAGTTTAGAATAAGAAGGAATATTATTGATGTTTTTCTTTGTTGGGGTAATTTAATAATACTAAATTACCCTATATAATATCCATCTATGGAAGCAGTATAAATTTTTAGTTTATACATAAAATATTTTTCATTTGTCTTTTGATTGTTTCTTTAAAACTATTTCATAGCGTTTAGCAACTTCAAATGTTCCTATTGTTACAAGCAATCCAAAGAATAATAACGTATGCAGAAAAATAGAAACACCAAAGTAAAATATGGCTCCGGTCCAAACAGAAAATATTCCGCACCACATCCACATTA
>JAQWSA010000075.1 GCA_029243445.1 Alphaproteobacteria bacterium | reverse complement strand
TGCTAACCCTGGCGGTATAGTCTTAGATTTAGAACCTATTGCAGGTATAGCAAAATCTTCAGGCATACCACTAATTGTAGATAATACAACTGCTAGTCCTTATTTGTGCCAACCCTTCGAGTGGGGTGCTGATATAATTATTCACTCAATGACAAAATTTCTAGGTGGTCATGGTAACGCAATGGGTGGAATAGTAATAGAAAGTGGAAAATTTGACTGGGCTCAAAATGACAAGTTTCCATCTTTAACCCAACCTGATCCCGCATATCATGGTTTAACATTCTTTGAAAGTTTCGGAGATTTTGGATTTTCAACAAAGGCAAGAGCCGTAGCCCTTCGTGATTTAGGACCAACTTTAGCTCCTACAAACGCCTCATTAATATTAACTGGCATTGAAACTCTTTCAATTAGAATGGATCGACATGTAGAAAATGCTCAAAAAGTAGCCGAGTATTTAGACTCTCACGAAGCTGTTAATTGGGTTTCTTACGCAGGACTAGAATCTAGTAAGTATCACCAATTAGCTAAAAAGTACCTTCCTAAAGGACCGGGATCTCTTTTTACCTTTGGACTTAAGGGAGGCTATGACTCAGGAATTAAACTTGTGGAAAGTGTAGAATTAATTTCTCATCTAGCTAACCTAGGCGATACCAGGTCTCTGATAATACATCCAGCCTCTACCACACATAGGCAGTTAACCGAAGATCAGTTAATTGCATCAGGGGCAGGGCCAGAGGTCGTTAGAATATCCGTTGGTCTGGAAACAGTTGATGATATAATAGCTGATTTAGACCAAGCTCTTGATAATGTCTAATAATTTTAGAATTATCCTTAATTACTAGAAATTACTCAGCAGCGTCCTTTACTTGTTTGTTTAATGGCATAGATCCATTAATCGCATATGACAGAACCTCGACTACTTGTTGAGGAGTTTGTGCTACAACTTTTGCAGCGGCATCTACTTCCTTTAAAGCATGATTATGTTCAGGTTGATGCAGAATTATTAGAGGCTTACCAAGTGCTGCTGCATATCCGGCGTCAAAAGCAGCGTTCCACTGCTTGTACTTCTCACCAAACCTTACGACTACTATATCGGAATCGGATATAAGAGTGCTTGTTCTAACAGAATTAAGCAAAGCTCCTTTATGGTCATGCCAGAAACTTAATTCTTCACTTCCCAATATTGCCACACCACAATCATCTGAATTTTCATGAATGGTTATCGGCGCACTAAGAGTTACTGGAAGAGACATTTGTTTAACACCCTCTTCTATTTGCTCTCTCCAATCACTATGAATTTCACCAGACAGGTATATTTTCCAGATCCTTTCACTCATTAGACTATCACTCCATTAAAAAATAAGTTTGTAATATAATAACTTTACTTTTTTAGTATATACATTTTATTAAAATACCTACAGATTTAATTTGTATTTTTGTTTTAACAGCATTAGTGGCTAGACCTATCATGCAAAAACGTAAACCAAATACAATATATAATTCTAACGTGGTGGCTCTTCAACCACATAGAAATAAATCAAGTTATACTGATAGGCTAATTTCTAAGGATAGTAAAATATCAAGTTCTCAGAGAAGCTGGCTATTGCGTGGTTTATCTCAACCAGGCGGAAAACTACCTTTATTCGATAGAGAAGGACAAAGAATAAATGATCGTACAATAAAGAGTTGTATCCGCAAAGGTTGGGCCGAACCATGGTTTGAAAATCCAATTAAGCCTGATTGGTTAGTATGCAAACTTACGGATAAAGGAAGAAGTATATTAGATCCTTAAATAGTACAAAATTTATAACCGAACATTTAACAATAAAACAAAATAGATATTCTGCACTAATTAATTATTTTTAATAATTGGCCTGAACTACACTACCATAGAATTATATCTATAAAGACTAGAATTACCCTATTATGCCTCAAGAGTTAGCATGATTCGTCCGAAGTGCTTATTCTGTTTGGCGCGCTCCAGAGCTGATGATGCTTCTGCTATATTAAAGGTGCTATCGATCGGCATTTTAAATATACCGGCTTCCATGGCTGCCCACAAATTTTCCTTTGTGGCGCGGAACACTTCGGCATGTTCTTCAAGCGAGCGTGTGCGACCGGTTGTACCAATATAGGTAAGACGGCGTTCGGCATGCATATTAAAGTCGAATTCGGCGATCTCACCTCCCAAACGTCCGACATTAACAATACACCCATGTATTTTTGTCGCCGCCATATTCTGATTGGCCACGTAACCAGATATCTGATCAATGATTAGGTCGACACCTTTACCGTCCGTCGCTTCCAAAACCTGATCTACCCATCCAGGATCAGATGAATCCAATGCTAAATCGGCACCATACTCTTTCAATTTTGCACGGCGCTCAGTATTAGTCGACGTGCCAATTACGAGGCTGGCACCAAGATGTTTGCCTATCTGCATACCCATGATGCCAACACCAGTGCTTGCACCCTGTATTAATATCGACTGACCGGATTCAAACTTACCGTTGGTAACAATCGCATCATGCATTGTTAAAAGAGCTGATGCGTACGAGCCCCCTTGAATAAGATCCATTCCATCAGGAACAGGTAATGTACGTCGATAATCAGCCACGGCGAACTCAGCCCAGCCAGCTGCACCAACTGCCATCACGCGGTCTCCTATTGCAATTCCGCTGGTCTCAGGACCGATTTCGGCAACCTCACCACAAAATGCAGCACCCATAACCTTGGCTTCTGCTCCAACATGCCCGTAGTTTTTACCTTGGGTAGTCAATAAATCCGAACGGTTGACACTACAACTTGCGACCTTAACCAATATCTGAGTAGACTTAGCTGTAGGTTTGTTGACTTCGGCGAGATGGACACTGTCTTCTCCCAGTACAACGGCTTGCATTTTTGTCTCTGGCATAGTTTACACCTATTAATTAGTAAATTAATTATTGATATTTGGTCGGGACGGCAGGATTTGAACCTGCGACCCCCACACCCCCAGTGTGATGCGCTACCAGACTGCGCTACGTCCCGACAAGTAAGTTATAACCTCACCTAAAACATACCATCAAGTGCTATCCATTATTTACAGGTTTTGGTTATTTTAATAATCTTAAATTAACTAGAACTTAAGATTATACGCTTCAGTTCTTGAAGATCTTTTAGCAATTCTATTAACTGATCTCTATCTTCGCTAGATTCAGAACTATCAGTATCTGTCTTTGAAACAGTTTTAAGAGGAGATTTGTTAACTACTACATTCTTATTTTTAGATTCATTTAATAATTTCTGCACACCTTTTATAGTGTATCCATCATCATAGAGTAATTGTTTAATCTTTTTTATTAGAATAACGTCATCTGGCCGGTAATAACGCCTTCCTCCACCTCTTTTAAGAGGATCCACCTGTCTAAATTTAGACTCCCAGAATCTCAACACATGCTGCGGTACATCAATAACTTCTGCTACCTCTCGTATTGTACGAAAAGCTTCAGCAGACTTATTGTTGGATAAATTTTTTGTTAATTCTTTGCCAGACATCGTTATAACCTGGATGTATTTAATGAATTTTGGTATTATTCAACATCGCTGACCTCAGTATCTGAAATACTTAATTCAGGTGCATTTATGTTTTTCTTTAAAACCTGACTTGCTCTAAATGTAATAACACGCCTTGGCAGTATAGAAACCTCCTCCCCCGTTTTAGGGTTTCTTCCTATCCTTTCATTCTTATCTCTTACAGAGAAACTACCAAACGAAGAAAATTTAACCATTTCTCCTTTTACCAAGGCTGTAGAAACCTCAGAAAGCAATGATTCTACAAGTTCTGATGATTCATTACGAGACAAACCAACTTCTTGATAAACGGCCTCTGTTAATTGTGCCCTAGTTATTGTTCCAGCCACCGTTACCCCCCATTATATTAGATAGTAGACGGTAACCTTTACTGATATATCCGTCAATATCAGTAGATTGCAGTATATGGTTAAACTAATTTAATGAGTTTAATGTTTATTTAATTATTTATGGATAGCTAGTACAAAATATTACCAACGAATTAGACCTGAACCCCAAGTCATTCCGCCGCCCAAAGCTTCTACCAGAACTAAATCATCTTTTTTTATTCTATTATCACTTACAGCGTCCCATATAGCCAGAGGTATCGATGCTGCTGAAGTATTTGCATGCTTGTCAATAGTTACTACAACTCTTTCAGCATTTATTCC
>JAQWSA010000074.1 GCA_029243445.1 Alphaproteobacteria bacterium | reverse complement strand
AACCGTCAGCCATCAACCATCAACAGTCATATCAATACCTGTGACAAAACTTGAGTCATCACTCGCCAAAAATAAAACGACAGGGCTAATTTCATCTGGGCCAGCAATGCGGTTGAGTGGTGTCATCCACTTCATAGCTTCCTTAAAATCATCGGACCCTTCAACCAGCGGTGTGTCAACTATACCTGGATGTACAGCATTTACTCGTATATTCCATGGAGCAAATTCCATAGCAGAGCTTTTAGTTAGTCCTCTTATTCCCCATTTTGTAGTCGTATAGGCAGTTGCAAAATGACCCGTTGTTCCAGCGATTGACCCTATATTAATGATTGAGCCACCACCGCTATCGCGTATTAATGGTGCAGCTGCCCGAGTACCCAAAAAAGGGCCCGTCAAGTTAATATCTATAACCTGTTGCCATTCTTTCATACTAATATCCAACATGGATGGTTTTCTTAAACCTATTCCTGCGTTGTTTATTAATATATTTAGTCCGCCATACTTATTTTCTGCTAGATTTAACGCTATTTTCCAATCAGATTCGCTCGTGACATCTAAGTGTTGATAAAAAGCATTATAACCGTCATCACGTATTGATGCGGCGACAGTGCTGCCTTCATCATCCAAAATATCACATATTAAAACTTTTGCGCCTTCGGAAGCAAATAACCTTGCTTCGGCTTCTCCTTGGCCTCGGCTGGCTCCAGTTATCATAGCCACCTTACCTTCTAGTCTATCTGCCATCTTATTACTCCCTATTTTGAGGCGCACAGTACTTCTTTGATATTGTTTTGGAATATTACTTTTATCATTATAGTAGTTAGTTTAGAAATATTAAGCTTCTTATAATATTAGTAAACCACTATGAGTTACCTTTACGTTTAAGGTATCATAAATTGTTTAGCGGGCGCTCGGGGAGCATAGCAAATCTATTATTTGCGTCCCAGATTAATAGAACTTGTCTAGATAAGAAAATACGTATGTATTAAACTGTTAATAATTAATACTAACCACGATAATTATTATTATTTGTCGATAATTATTTTAAGTTAACTTAATTATTTGGCTACTTGCTTAATATTTTTATGATTCTAAGCATAGTGCGTGTGCAGGTTGAAAACTAATAAACACCTTTTGACCATTCGATAGTTGTTCAAAATGATCAATCTGGATATTTACTTCATGCCCGTTAACATCCACTCGACACTCTAAAAAGTTTCCTAAATATACAGTGTCTATAACTTTAGCCTCAACAACGTTACCGTTATCAGTTCCTGTGGGTTCATTAATATGAAGTATTACGTCTTCTGGTCTTAAACTAACGTATACATTCTCACCAGTACTTGCATCAGGGGCTCCTTCAGCTTGTATTCTCAAAGAACCCTGATCCTTCTTTGATATAATTTCTAGGTCACATATGTTGCCATCTCTTGCAAGGATCTTTCCTTCGAGCAGGCTGGTTACTCCAATAAAGTTAGCTACAAATGCGTTAGCAGGATTTGCATATATATCTTGGGGGTTTCCAACCTGTTGTATAACTGCTTTATCCATCACTACTACACGGTCACTCATTACGAGGGCTTCTGATTGATCATGGGTTACAAATATAGAAGTTATCCCAACTTCTTTCTGTAGCCTTACAATCTCATCGCGCATTTGTTCACGTAATTTAGCATCTAAATTCGATAAAGGCTCATCAAATAAAATTACATTTGGTTCATATACTATAGCTCGTGCTAGAGCTACCCTCTGCCTTTGTCCCCCTGATAGTTTTGTCGCGTATCGTCCTGCCTGTTGCTCAAGGCCAACCAGTTCTAGAGCCCTCATCGTTTTTTTTCTTGTTTCTTCCTTGCTAACTCTACGAACTTTGAGGCCATATGCCACGTTATCAAATACAGTCATGTGTGGCCAAACAGCATAACTTTGAAAAACCATGCCAATATTTCGTTCTTCTGGATTTAGATAAATGTCTTTATCATGTGAGGCTACTAGCTTATCTCCAATATGTATTTCACCACCATCAGGGCGTTCAAGGCCTGCCACGCATCTAAGCGTTGTGGTTTTACCGCAACCTGATGGTCCAAGTAGTGTAACGAACTCTCCCTGTTCAATTAATATATTAAAGTCCAATACAGCTGTTTCAGGACCAAAATGTTTATCTAGTCGATCGATACGTACAGTCGCATCTGCATTATTACTGTAACTCATTATTGTACCGCCAGTGTATGTTCAGAATCAAAACGTAGAAAAACTTTATCGCCAGTTTTTAATTTATCACGAGGATGGGCTATGACTTTCCATTCAAAATTGCCCCAACTTACTCTACAATCAACATGATTACCTAAGAATATTGCATTCTCTACCTTGCCTTCTATGCAGTTATCATCTGTCTTTTCTTTAATTGCGTGCACATTTTCCGGTCGTATAGAGATAGTGGTCTGATCTCCCTCGTTTACACCAGCTCCTATCTTACATGGTAATTCGGCTGTCATATCTCCGTAGTTAACAATTGCTTCACCATGTCCAGGTGCTGTAATCTTTGATATACGTCCATCAAGTAGATTAGCAACACCAATAAAGTTACTTACGTATTTGTTTATTGGTTGGCTGTAGATCTCAAGTGGGGCACCTGTTTGCTCAATATTACCTTTAGACATAACAATGATCTCATCACTCATAACCAGAGCTTCTGCCTGATCGTGGGTCACATATATTGATGTTATACCCACTTCATTTTGTATGCGTTTAAGTTCTACCCTCATCTGCTCTCTTAACTTAAGGTCGAGATTTGATAATGGTTCATCAAATAGTAAAAGCCTTGGTGATGAAACAATTGCCCTGGCCAGGGAAGCCCTTTGTTGTTGTCCCCCTGAAAGCTGAGTAGCCATTTTAGTAGCCATATCTGTTAGGTCCACTAAAGCTAAAACTTCTGCTACTCGGTCATCAATTTCAGATTTAGCAAATTTTCTTATTTCTAATGGATATGCAATATTTTGAGTGACGCTCATATGAGGCCAGATTGCATAACTTTGAAATACCATGCCTATATCGCGTTTTTCAGGAGCCAGAAATACACTTTGTGACGGTTCTGTATACGTTAATCCCCCCACTTCAATTGAGCCTGAATTAATAGTATGTAAACCGGCAATACTCATCAGAGTTGTAGTCTTGCCGCAGCCAGAAGGTCCTAAAAGTGTTAGAAATGCTCCTTCATCAAGACCAAAACTAATATCGTTTACGGCCTTATCGTCACCAAACCATTTAACAAGGTTTTTTACTTGAAGGTATTTATTTGAAATATTCTCTTGGTTCATTTCTTTTCCCTCATTTAAGCTGTCAGTGCTTCTTTACCTGCAAGGCGTCGGAAAGCGAACATACAGATAAGACACAACACAGTTTGAGCAAGTGAAAGGGCAGCGGTTAGAGGTTCATTTTCAAAATTTGATAAATAATAAACACCAACAGCAAGTGTCTCAGTACCAGATGTGTAAAGTATTATAGATATAGACAACTCACGAAGAAATATAACAAATAATAAAATCCAGCCGGCAAAGATACCTGGTTTAAGTAGGGGAATCGTTATCCGCCGCATAGTTGTTACCCATGTAGCCCCTGCCATTCGAGAACTTTGGTCCAGCTCTTCTGATATAGAGAGCATGATGGCTGCGATGTTTCTTTGCCCATAGGGAAAAAAGCGCGTTATATAACCGAGTAATAAAATCCAAAGTGTGGCATATATAGGCGTTTGGATATAAGTTACTAGAACGCCCATAGCTAGTACTATGCCTGGAAAGCCTATAGGTACAACGCATAGAAAATCTAATATTGCTGAACCTAATCCCTTAGTTCTGTGAATCATGTAACTAACTACCAACGCTAGTACCATAGCAATCGAGGCGCCAACAAAAGCTAAAAATAGGCTATTTAAGATACCATTGGTCGCAGCATCTATGCTCTCATCTCTCCAGAAGAACAGAGTCTTCGTGTAATTAATAAGAGTCATTTTCTCTATTACAATTTCTCCTGTCCAAACAGGATGTAAGCTAACTATTATTAAGCTAATAATAGGTAGTACTACGGCCACAAAAATGAAAACAATATTATAAACGAATGCAACCCATTTCCAACCGCCTAAATCTAGTACATTGGGCCTGAAGCCCTTACCTGTTACTGTTTCAAATGATCTCGGCGCGATATAGCGTCGTTGTATGAAAATTAGAAAAATCGTAATTGCGCCTAAAGCCATAGCCATTGTTGCCCCAAGATAATGGTTTGCATCATCGCCGACTGCTTTAGTGAAAATTTGTGTTGTTAGAGTTTCCCATCCGTATGGAGCGCTTAGTTTAAAAGGTACGCCGAATTCACCGGCACTAGTGACAAATACTATTATGGCACCAGATAGAATTCCGGGCATAACCAATGGAAGGGTTATGGTCATAGTGGTTCTTAATAAGCCAGCCCCAGTTGTTCTTGCGCTATCTTCCAGAGAAGGGTCCATTCTTCTTAGTGAACCTATAACGAATAAATAGACTAACGGAGCAAAAAAGATACCGGTTACCCATATAACGCCCCATATATTATCAACATTAAGAATGGCTCCTTCAATGTTAAAAACATCACGTGCTAGATTATTTAATAGGCCAGTTTGCGGTTCTCCCAAGTTATGCCAGGCTATGGCTCCTATGAAAGGGCTTAAGAAGAACGGAATTAGGTTGAAAGGCTCTAACCAAGCCCGTCCAGGACAATTTG
>JAQWSA010000073.1 GCA_029243445.1 Alphaproteobacteria bacterium | reverse complement strand
TCCTGAGATAGGAACTATAGCGGCTCAAGACCCCCCAATTGTTGTAATCACATCAAACCGAACAAGAGAAATTCATGATGCTTTAAAAAGGCGATGCTTTTATTACTGGGTGGATTACCCGGATGCTATTCGAGAAATGGAAATCCTAAGACTAAAGGCACCAGAAGTGGAAACAAGGTTAAGCAATCAGGTTGTAACATTTGTACAGAAATTACGTGAAATGGATCTATTTAAATTACCTGGTATTGCTGAAACAATAGATTGGGCATCAGCACTTAACCAATTAGATGTAATTGAATTAACACCAGATTCTATAGACGATACTCTGGGTGTACTATTGAAATACCAGGATGATATTGCACAAATTCGAGGAAGCGAAGCAGCCTTAATACTCGATCAGATTAAAAATGAGGTAGCTACCAAACAGCTCGCGACAAACTAATAAAATGTCAAAAAACTCAATGCCCAAAGGTAGTTCACAAGCCTTATCAGCCAAACAAGCTCTGGAGAGCATCAAAGATAAGAATGGCGCAAGTGGAAAAATTGCAGCCAATATAATGCATTTTGCCAGAGTTTTACGTGCTGCCGGCATTCCTGTCGGCCCAGGAAAAGTACTCGATGGATTCAAAGCAGTAGAAGAAACGGGACTAGGTAATCGTGATGATTTCTATTGGAGTCTCCATGCAGTTTTTGTAAATAGACGTGATCAACGTCAAGTATTTGATCAAGCTTTTCATATCTTTTGGCGTAACCCTAAACTTTTAGAGAGAATGAATGCCTTAATTTTACCCTCTCTTGTAGATAATGAACAACAAAATGATACTGAAGAAATTAATAGACGTTTAGCAGAAGCACTTAAAGGAGATAAACCCGATAATGATCAAGATAGCTCGCAAGATGGTAGCGAGCCAGATTTAACGATTGATGCTGTGATGACATGGTCAGCCAAAGAATTACTACAAGAAATGGACTTTGAAAAAATGTCAACTGAAGAATTATCTTTAGCTAAACGAGCAATTAAAAAGTTTAAACTTCCTATAATGGAAGTCCCAACTAGAAGGTTTAAAAAAGATTCTACAGGAGATCGAATAGATATGCGGGCTACCTTGCGGTCATCTCTTCGTTCTGGAGGATCTTCGATCTCTCTTAATTATCGTAAAAGAAAAAGACGTCATCCTCCACTTGTAGTTCTCTGTGATATCTCTGGGTCAATGAGTAGATATTCACGTATGATACTTCATTTTATGCATGCCATTACAAATGATAGAGACAGAGTGCATACGTTTTTATTTGGAACTAGATTAACAAATGTGACACGATACTTACGTTACAAAGACGTTGATGATGCCTTGGATAGAGTAACCGGTGCTGTTGATGATTGGTCTGGTGGTACTCGAATCGGAAATAGTTTGCGTGAATTTAATATAAAATGGTCAAGAAGATCACTCTCTCAGGGGGCTGTAGTTTTATTAATAACCGATGGCTTAGATCGAGATGCAGCGGATGGATTAGAAGACGAAGTTATAAGGCTACATAAATCTTGCCGTCGCTTGATATGGCTTAATCCTCTGTTACGATATGACAGATACGAACCTAAATCGCTCGGGGCACGTGCTCTCCTTCCGAATGTAGATGACTTTCGTTCTGTGCATAACTTGGAGAGTTTAGACCAGCTCACAAGAGCATTAAGTAATGAATCCGTTGATAGTTCTAATATACAGCGTTTATTGGAGACAACAGAATGAATGACACCGTTACGAATGGAAATAAATTAGGCCACGATGATATTCTTACACAAGCGTCTAAATGGCGACATGAGGGTAGAAAAGTAGCCATAGCTACCGTGATTAATACCTGGGGCTCTTCTCCTCGTCCAGTTGGTAGCCAGCTAGCGATTGATGAGAACGGAAATATGATTGGTTCAGTGTCGGGTGGATGTATAGAAGGTGCCGTAGTTCACAATGCAAAAGAAGTAATGAATGATAAAAAACCTAGAATCCTTTCATTCGGTGTTAGTGATGAAATGGCTTGGGAAGTAGGACTTGCTTGTGGCGGTAAAGTTGAAGTTTATTTAGAGCAAATTGAGTAAATTTCTATGAATAAAAATATACTAGATTTAATATTGAAAGCGTTAGAAAATAAAACGCCAATAGCGTTAGTTTCTGAACTAAAGACAGGTAACCAAGGTATAGTTTATGAAGATAGAGTTAGCGGTTTATTAAAAATAACTGACGATATTACTGAATTAGCACGCACCTCTATTAGTGATGATTCCAGTCGGCGAAGTGGCGATTTTTTTATCCAAGTTTTTAATCCTCCTAAACGCTTAATAATAGTAGGTGCAGTTCATATAGCCCAACCTCTCGTAGAGATAGGTAAAACTGCAGGATTTTCAGTAATAATTGTTGACCCTCGAGGAGCCTTTGCTACAGGCTCCAGATTTCCAAACGTAGATTTAAACGAAGATTGGCCAGACGAAGCTCTTATATCTCTAGGAGTTGATAATAGAACAGCAGTTGTAACATTAACCCATGATCCCAAGTTGGATGACCCTGCTCTGGAAGTGGCGCTTCGAACAAATGCTTTTTATATTGGCTCTCTAGGTAGCAAAAAAACTCACTCTAAACGCATAGAAAGGTTAAAAGAGTCTGGATTTGATGAACATCAAATTTCACGCATACATGGCCCCATTGGACTAGATATTGGATCAAAAAGCCCTGCAGAAATTGCAATCTCTATTATGGCAGAAATTACAAAAGCACTGCATGCCACATAGGTATTTAAACATGTCCAAACATCCACCTCTCAATTGTTATTTCATTGTAAACACCAGCCATATTATATGGCTCATTAGACCATAATTCTTCTGCTTCTTTTCTATTAGATACATCTAATAGACATACGCTTCCTATAATTTTATCACCCGTATCATTTGTAAGCGGACCACGAGCAATAATTTTTTCAGATAAACTATTTAAGTATGTACGATGTTTTTCTCGTAATGAATTACGTATAGGCGAACTACCTTCGTTATCATTGCAATATAATATGAATTGTTGGGTTTGCTCTTTACGAGTATAAGTTAATTGACGATGATTTAAAGAAGGAATCCATCTTTCTACAATTATAGTCTCAAAAATTCCTTCAGTAGTATATGGATCTGATCCTATATACTCCTCAGCTTTAATACGATCTGGGAATTCAATGAACCTGAGGCTACCAATAGCCGAATTACCATCATCGGTAAATATTGGACCAGAAAACCAGGTTGAAGCCTTAAATTTATCTAAATGAGCAATATGAGAGGGTATCGTAGCCGTCCGTAATTCATCGGTACCTGATTTAGATCGACATTTAATCATCCAATGCATATTAAACTCCTATAATTTTATTTATCTTAAATAACACGTTTATGTTTTAATAGTTATACAATCATTTTACCCTTTATCGGAATGGCACAAATAATATGAAATTTGGACCCGTTGCAGTTAATAGTGCCCTCGGCGCAACTTTAGCTCATAGCCAAACCCTGGGCGGTATTCGCTACCGTAAAGGACAAATACTCACTGAAGAAGATATAAACGCTATGTCCAATTCTGGCATAGTTGATATTACTGTTGCCGAATTAGAAGAAGAAGATATTAGAGAAAATGATGCTGCCCAAATTCTAGGAAATATCTTGGCTGGTGAAAATATTCGTCTGAGTATAGCTAACACCGGCAGAGTTAATTTGTTTGCCGCTGCTGACGGACTTGTCAATTTTAATTCTGAGCACATTAATGCTATTAATGCTGTTAACGAAGGAATAACAATTGCTACACTTAATGTGAATGAAAAAGTAGTTCTTAATCAGATTGTAGCAACAATAAAAATCATACCATTTGCTGTATCACTGAAAGATTTAGATTCAGTTCAAACACTAGCTAATGAGAATAACTTCATAATAAAAGTTTTGCCCCTACAAGCTAGAAAAGTTGCTTTGTTACAAACTACTCTTCCGGGAATAAAAACTAAGATTTTAGATAAAACGTCCGCTGTACTAGACGCCAAGCTAGGTAGTCTTGGTAGCCGGTTAATAATAGAAAAACAATGTGAACATAATCACCATTCAATTGCTGAATATCTGCAAGAAATCATTAATATAGGAGCAGAAATAATTTTAATCATGGGTGCCTCAGCTACTACTGATCGCCGGGACGTTATACCTAAAGGTATTGAAACAGCCGGTGGATCGATAGATCACTTTGGGATGCCTGTAGACCCAGGAAATCTGTTATTAATTGCCCATATAGATAAAATTCCCATTTTGGCGCTACCGGGTTCTGCGAGATCTCCAAAACTAGGTGGTAATGATCTAATTCTTCAGAGGTTACTGGCAAAATTACCATTAGATGCGACAATTATCAGATCTATGGGAACTGGCGGTCTTTTGAAAGAAAGTTCGAATAGACCTCTTCCTCGAGCTGAAGCAGCACCCCGTAAAAGCAATGATCATAGCAATTCAACCAAACCTAAAATAGCAGGTATAGTTATGGCTGCAGGTCAATCTACTCGTATGGGGGTAGTAAATAAACTATTAGCTAAGATAGATGGAAAAACGATGATTAGCCGAGCAGTTGCAACATTACATAAATCCGGTGCTGAACCAATAATTGTTGTAACAGGGCATGAAGCGGAAAGAATTAAAGAAGAATTAAAGAAATCTGATGTGATATTTGTGCATAACGCATCTTATGCTGACGGCCTAAGTACTTCTCTAAGGACGGGCATAAGAAATGTTCCTGATGATTGCAATGCAGTAATAATTTCTCTTGGTGATATGCCTAGAGTAAATACTACACATATTAAATTATTAATTGATGCATATTTGGCTGACACTGGACGCGCTATTTGTACACCAACATGGAATGGCGAAAGGGGAAATCCAGTTCTTTGGGCTAATCGCTTTTTTGCAGAAATGGAAGAAATAGAAGGCGATATAGGAGCTAAACAACTTATTAGTAATAATTCAGAACTAGTCTACGAAGTCGAGATGCCCGATAATGGTGTTCTAATAGACATTGATTCTCCTGATATGCTTACAAAAATAATATTAGAAAAAACAAATAATTAAATAAGATAAATTAAGGCCCTCTTATATTAGAAAAAATAAAATTAAAATTCTTAAATTTAGGTAACACTAAATAAGTTATTAAACTAAACACTAATTGTAATTAACTAAAATTTTAGAACTACCTTAGCTGCTGGACGTTGACGGTAACGAATATCCCACTCCTGAATTAAGGGATATCCGTTGATCACCTCAACCTTGGCAAAACGTGCAAATTGCAGCGCAGACTGAAGGGTACAATCAGCAATAGTAGGTCGGTCACCTCCTAGTAAATTACGACCATCACTGAGAATTCTTTCAATGTAGAGAAGTGCCTTTGGAAAGATACTCTCAAGTTTAGCAGCTACTTCCGGATCACGAGGGAGTCCCAAAGGAGAATTTTTTGCATGTATAAACTCTCCTACGATGTTTGAGAATCTTAACTCAATATTACGTTCAATATCTCTTGCTAAACCCCTCTCAGTAATATCTACACCCAGCATATTATTCTCAGGAAATAAATCTTCCAGAAAATATATTATAGCAAGAGACTCAACTATGAATCTTCCATCATCTAGCTCTAGAACAGGTAGGGCTCCAAATTCATTACGCACTAAATGCTCGGGGTTTTTTTGCTCTTCTTTATGAGGATTAACTAGCACTTGTTCAATATTCATATTTACTCCCATTTCCTCACGCTCGGCTACATAAAGCATTACTTTGGTTGGATTGGGAGCACCAGGCACAACATATAACTTCAAAATATCACTTCCCTAATATTTTAAGGATTTTTTTTTATTTCACCTATAGTTTTTACAAACCACGAAAAAAATCGCGTTTTCTACAGGCCAGAAGAATAAAATACAGAGACGCAATTATATGCATCATATTTTATTTTATAATTATTAGATAAACTTTTATGTTTATATAGCATCAGGTGAAACGGCTTATTATTAAAATAAAGTTATAAAATACTTCGAGTTAAACCTCCGTCTATGGGAGTTGCCGTGCCTGTAATATAACTCGCATTTTCACTAGCTAAAAATGCAGCAAGTGATGCAAATTCTTCCACACGACCAACTCTTCCCATGGGTATAACTGAAGCAACATCTGCTTTTACCTGTTCAATAGTCTTGCCTGTACGCTCTACGTTCATTTTATATAAATTTTCAAGTCGTTCAGTACCAATTCTACCAGGCATTAACATATTTATAGTTACATTATGCTTAGCTATTTCGTAGCTCAATGTTTTTGCCCAATTGGCTAAGGATACACGAAGAGTATTTGAGATTCCTAATTCGGGTATAGGCTCCACAACTCCGGTAGAACTGACAATAATTATACGTCCCCAATTCTGCTCTCTCATTCCAGGTAAAATAAGGCCAGTCAGCCTAAATACACTTAATACCATACTTTCAAATTGATCACGCCAAGTCTTAATATCAACTTTACTAATTGATCCAAAAGGCGGGCCGCCTGTGTTATTAACTAGAATATCTACGCCCCCATATAAATCCTGAGCTATATTAACTGCTTGCTCAATTTCTGAGGAATTAGATAAATCACAAGCAATACCATGAGCCTCAGTATTATATTTTTTTGCTATATACGAAGCATGTTCAGCACATTTATCTCCATTACGACTAGAGAGAATTATTTTGACACCCTCAGCAGCTAATGCCTCAGCGATGCCTCTTCCGATACCTTGGCTTGCACCAGTCACAAATGCTCGTTTTCCAGATATTCCAAGATCCATGTTTTACTCCAAAAAGCATTTGTATAAATGCCACCTGACACCTTTGGTTTCCATTTTTATTATTAATCTATAATTTAGATGAAGATTATTTTGTTGTCATAAGAAGCTTGTTAATATTCGTACTAAGATTCTCAAATACGGCACTTGGCAGCCAATAAGCCCATTTCTTTGCTCTTTGATTTATTTCTTTTACTTCCTCAAGTGCTAATTTCTCTATCTCTGAGTCCTTAGATGAATCTCCTAAATACACGGCCGATAGCCGCCCCCAATATTTATTATCCACCTTAGCCATTTGCATAGTTATCTCTACTCCAGAATATGTTGTGACCTTCGCAATATTCATCCTATCTGGGAATACTAATTTATCCTGAGGAACAACATCTTCAAAGTTAACTTCGGCAAGAGATCTGCTAATAGAATTTACTTTATTTTTATTGAGTTTTCTTCCTGTAGGAATATCTACCAACTGAAATGTATCTTCTTTAGATATTCCTCTTGTCAGTAAAACCTTGTTTTTTCCATTATTAAGATAAATTTTTGCAATTTTATCAGATGGGATAGAAATTATTCTTCTCTCTAACCAAGGTACTAATCTGGTTTGTACGTTTGCTAAACCACTAACAAGCCATACATTATTAGTACCAGGTTCTCTGATGTAAGTGCCGCTAATAGAACCATCAATGAAACGCGAACTTGGACGACCAACAATAGTTTCAGCAAGAAGCCCTCCATTTGCTCCAGTAATTTTTACATAAGCTGATTCAGAATCATCATTATTTATATCTTCAACTTCGAGACGATTAAAGCGTTCTGCAATAGATGTTTTTCGCTCAATATAACGCATGTCAGATAGACCTACCACCAAGCGTCGCACTTCATTTTCATCAACTTTATGATTAAATCGATCAGGAGTTATCCATATTCCATTAGAGCGAGTTAACGAAAATTCTCCAAAACGACTTTTTATATCGATATTAACAGCAGAGTCCGGATCAGATCTCAGAGCCTTGAATACAGGTTCTCGGGATACCGTATCAAAATTAGCCGTAGGTCTATCCAAAACAATTAATGTTGCAAGTATCACTGTAACAACAGTGATCACTAGCCAGCTTAAAAATATGCGCGGGCTCATGTCAATTCCTCTTATTTCTAGTGCAAGGCAGTTCTATAAAATCGGGCCCGACGAGCTCGGCGGACAAATGCCAATAATAGCGCTATAATAGCAATTACCAAAGGAACTGCCCAAATATTAACTACTCGTATGCGATTTTCTAAAGTTTCCACATCGTTCCTTAATGAACGCTGTACTTCACGTAAATCACTTCTACTTTCTAGCATCTTAACTCGAAAATTATCAATTTCATTCTGTTGTGCCGAAGTCAATATAACTCCCGTAGTTTGCTCTTCACGTTTAAGTTCATCAATATTTTTTTCTATTTTACTAATACTCGTAAGTAGTTCTTGTTCCCTAGCACGAAATTTATCATCAGCTATCTGACGCATTTCTTTTATTATTTCAAACGGCCTTACTGATAGTCCTCTTCCTCGTAATCCAACTAATGCCTGACTTCCGCGAAGATTATCCAGAGCATTAATTGCAAAGTCAGCATTATTTGCTTGAGGCATGGTTAAACGCTGGCCTGCTATTTCTTGAACTCTAGCCCAATTTCTATCGGCTAAAAAATCAGCATCACCCACTAGAATCGCATTCAACGGAACTTTACTTGTAGATAAGTGTGAAGCGACTATAGAAGCATTACCTTTTGCTAATTCAGTCACCTCTTTTGGTGGTCCATCAGGGTATAAGGACTTAATATTACCTGAAATTCTTACAGCTATAGGATAAGATTTATTTTCAGATTTGAACTTCTTCATAAGCGTTATTGGATTTGGTTGCTGAGCTATATCAAAAGCATCCATCAAATTTGAATTTTTTGAAGTGTAAATAAGTGGTTCAAACTTTGTACTAGTTTCTTTAGTTGGCAGAAAAGCTCCAGCTGAGCTCACAACTATTCTTTGCAGCTGACCACTTACAGTATCATTCTTTGAAAACCTATCACCAACCAGTGTTAACCAAGAAACGTAATCAACGGCAACTTGTTGACCAGACTCCGGATCAGGGAAACCGACACGAACAGCATCATCACTATTAGCCACAAATTTTCCTGCAGGCATTTCAACACCCCACGCGCTGAGCAAAGGGGTCATCGCCGCTATTCCAACCCCAGGGGGCGGAAGTTGTCCTGCCTGAGGACCAGCTAATGCCATAGATTCAGCGAATGGATCAACAAATGCCAAAATACGTCCACCATTCATTACAAATTGATCTATTGCATATGTTAAGGAAGGGTTAAGCGTGTGAACTGCAGCTATAACTAAAACCTCAGTATTCTCAGGTATTTTTTTATCTGCACGATCAATGAATTGCACATCAAAGAATTGCCTCATCCCTTCAACTATAAGCCACTCCTTATAATTATCGAACTTAGTTCCCTGTAAAGGAAGATCAGACAAAATAGTAATTCTGGCTTTATCAGGATTTGCTAAATTATGCACTAGTCGTGTTAAATCATATTCTAAAAATGGACCACGTTCAGGAGATAAATACCCAATGGAATCTGTGTCGTCAGTACTATTTGCACCTGCTACTCCGAAATAAACTAGCTCTCCTGATTGATCAAAAGGCAAACCTTGTAGTCCATCACTCACTGCTAAATCCTCTTCAGGAGAGAACGGTTCAGGGTCAAAAACCTCTAAACGAATCATGCCATTAGATAATCGCTCGTATTCTCCTAATAACTCAATTACACGTGTTGCATGACGAGCAATATCGGGACCAATTTCATTAAAACGCCTAGAATAATATAGTCTTACATCAATAGGTTCATCTATCGTCGATAACAATTCCTTAGTACCATCTGATAAAGTAAATAATTGATCTTGAGTTAGATCCAAGCGGTTAGAAGTCAAAGCAGTATTTATCAAAGCATTAAAAGCAAGAAAAAATATTATAGCTAATCCGACGCACATTGCAGCTAAAACACTTCGGTCAGTATTTCTAATTTTTTCAATCATCGTTACGCACTCTTCTTTATTTCGACGATTGCAGTATTAATAAATAATGCTACCGCTATTACAGAGGCAAAAAATAAAATATCTCGAATATCAATAACTCCCTGCGATAAATCTCCAAAATTAGTAAGAAAACTTAACTCTGCAATAGCATCAACAAACTTTGGGGGTGCCCAAGCTCGGAAGAATGCTTGTACAATCTCTACACCACTCATAAGGAATACAAAACATAAGACAGCAGCCAGAACAAATGCCACCACTTGGTTTTTAGTCAATGCAGAAACACTCGAACTAAGAGCAAGAAAGCCACCCGCCATAAGCCAACTGCCAACATAAGCTGTTAAAATAATACCATTATCAGGATTCCCAAGATAGTTAACAGAAATCCAGATAGGGAAAGTTAGAACAAGGGCTATACCCGCAAATATCCAAGCGGCCACAAATTTTCCTATTACTGCCTGCCCAGTTGAAATTGGTAAAGTCATCAGGAACTCCATAGTTCCCGACTTTCGTTCTTCAGCCCATAGACGCATACCCACTGCAGGTATTAAAAAAAGATAAAGGTATGGATGATAAATAAAGAAAACTTGTAAATCCGCTTGACCGCGTTCTAGCCAATTACCAAAAAAGAAGGTTAATCCGCCAGCTAGGGCTAAAAAAATAACAATAAAAACATAGGCTACTGGTGACGTAAAATAAGCTGTTAGTTCTCTACTTCCAATAATATAAATATTACGCATGACTAGCCACCTCTTTAACCACAGCAGCCTTAGAAGTATTTTCTAAATCTAAACCTTTTTCATTAAGCGTTAAATTTCTAAATACATCTTCCAATCGCCCTTTTTCTGTATACATCTCGGCGACCTTTAATTTATTCTCATCAAGTACAGAGTTAACTTTTTTAAATATATCAGCACCCTTCTTAGGGAAAACTATCAAGTGGCTTAGATCACCGGACTGAGATATATGTTCTACTGAAAGAACCTCATTAATTTCATTCATCACAGTAATACATTTTGTAAGATTTTCGTGCGACAGTCTTATACCAACTGCATTATGGTAAACTGAATTCATCCCAAGCTCTGATGGCTTTTTATCTGCAACTATTCTTCCTTGTGCAATAATAATTGCTCTACTACAAACTGCATCTACTTCTTCTAAAATATGGGTAGAAATAATTATTGCCTTAGTACTCGCCATGCGTTCCAATAACTCACGTACTTCATGCTTCTGATTTGGATCAAGTCCATCTGTGGGTTCATCAAGAACTAGTACATCCGGTTCGTGAATGATTGCTTGTGCCAGCCCTACTCTTCTCTTGTATCCTTTAGAAAGTGTTTCAATGGGTTGATGAAGTACTCTTTGCAAATGTAAACTTTCAATTGCATGCTCCATTCCATGTTTTCGTTCTTCCCGCGATAACTTACGAATATCACTAACAAAGTTTAGAAGGCTAAAAGGTGTCATTTCTCCATATAGAGGAGCTCCTTCAGGCAAATA
>JAQWSA010000072.1 GCA_029243445.1 Alphaproteobacteria bacterium | reverse complement strand
TCATTACTGAAAAAATACCTGATTCTCCAAATACTACATCGCGAAGTACAGAATCATTTGGAATCATTGAAATAACTATATCTGATTCTGATGCTACAGATATATTTGTTGAACCCGCCTGAGCTCCTTCATTTACTAACTTTTTTATCTGGCTCTCATCTGGATCAGCTACATGTATTTCTGCACCATTTTTTATAAGACACCGGCTCATAGGAAACCCCATTTTACCAGCACCAATCCAGCCTACTTTTGTCCCACTCAAAATCATAATATTACTCCTTTTGATTTAAAGCTGTCTAAATACTTAATAACATTCCGTCCTTCAACAAGAGGTATGTGAAATGCATCTTTCCCTAACCTTTTCCAAGGTAACCCATCTATGTCAGCTCCGGTATATTGCCGCAAAGGATGGGGTAAAACATTAGAGTGTGAGCTCTGACTAAAAACTTTAGGCTTAGCTACTTGTTCTTCATTTTGAGCAATTGCTAATGTTTTTTCAAATGTATTGTCCTCTAATGCCTATACAATAGAATAAAAACACCCTTAATCTGAACTCATACTGGCACGATTGCTATATTGCTCAGCGGCATTTATAGAAGTGGAATCTTCTTTCATAACAAAATTATAATTCCCTTCATAAAAAGGACTAGAAAAGCCATACTTTTCTGCATCTTTTTTATTATCATTTATATTATATTTTACTATTAGAGACTCTTTAACTCCAAAAACAGCATCACTATCCAAATAGTCGCTATCGTTATTAAATAATTCTGTCTGAACAGTTTGATATCCATCTTTGTAAATTAAATAATGTAAATGAGCAGGGCGCCATGAATGACGACCGGTTCCATTCAATATTTTACCAACAGGACCGTCAGTAGGAACATGATAGTCAACTGGCTTACGCGTTCGAAATGAATACTTTCCGTCGTCACCTGTTATAAATATTCCTCGATATGCATAATCATCATATATTTTAGGTTGACCCATTTGGGATTCGTAAAACTGATTAGGAGCTGTTTGCCATAAGTCAATCACCGCTCCCTCAATAGGTTTTCCTTTTGAGTCAAATACTGCACCTGAAACAAAAGCTGGGTCTCCCTCATTATCACCTAGAGATATATCAAAATTCATTTTTCGAACTGGCGCTCCATCTCTATAAAAAGGCCCAAGTAAACTAGACTCTGTTGCTCCTACTCTGACTATATCACCTAGAATTTCGCATAATGCTGTCATTCCCAAAACATCTCCCAGAAGAACTCCCTCTTCTCTCTTATCATCAGAGATTTTTCCTACATCCTGAATAAACCTTGCTCCGTATAATAGTTCATCTGAGGTTAGATTAACTTCACGAATAAAATCATGTGCATGACGAACAAGCGCTTCCATGATCTCCTTAACCCTAGGCTCCGTATTTTCTCCGATTTTATCGAGAACAGCTTCTGTTACGTTTTCTTTTGTAAGGTCGCGCATATTTTTTTCTCCATACCTATATGGCATTTCCCGTATTTTAAATTTTCTTAACTTAATATTATAATATTATGAGTTTTTTAAAACAGACACTACTGCCAATTGGAAAGGCAAAGTTATGAGCCGAATTACAGTAATATTTATAATTATAGCTGCCTTGAATGGACTATGTTCAATAATTATTGCAGCCTCTTCTTCACACGGTTTAATCTTCACTAAAGTTCCAGGAGGTAATGATTTTATACATTTAGCAAGCCAATCACAAATGATTCATGCTTTAGTAATCCTTAGTATTGCTATTATATACCATATAATATTAACACAACGGATACACTCAAATTATACAGCTAGTTTAATTCTTTTATTAACGATTATAGCTTTTACAATTGGTATAGCTGGATTCAGTGGTGGTTTGTATGCAATCGCTTTGGGAACTAAACTACCAGGACTTGTTCCAACTGGTGGAACATTTTTAATATTAGGTTGGTGCTTAATTATATTTTTTGGAGTAATTAAATTATTTTCAAAGCGCCTAGTATAAATTTAATTATTATATCAATCTTTTTAATTAGTCATACTCTGGTATCTACAGAAATAATGTTTTATGCAGACTTTCCTTTAAAATTTATAATAAATTAATATTTAAACTTTTATATTGAGATTTACAATGAACAACAAAACTGGTGCCTTATCCGGTGTTACAGTAATAGATCTAACCCGAGTTCTGGCTGGTCCGTATTGCACACAAATGCTCGGAGACCTTGGAGCTGACGTCATAAAAATAGAACGGCCTGGATCAGGTGATGATACCCGTAAGTTCGCCCCACCCTTCGTCACAGATAATGAAGGTAAAGAGACGACAGAAAGCGCTTACTTTATGAGCGCAAATCGTAATAAGAGATCAGTAGAAATTGACCTTACTAGCGAGGCTGGACAAAACATTATTCGAAAACTAGCGTTAAAAGCTGATGTTTTGGTAGAAAATTTCAAAACAGGTAATCTCTCAAAATACGGCTTAGGGTATGATGACCTAAAAGCACTTAATCCCAAACTTGTATATTGTTCAATTACAGGATTTGGACAGACTGGACCCTACTCTAAAAGACCCGGGTATGATTTTTTAATACAGGGTATGGGTGGAATAATGTCAATAACGGGCGAGGCTGACCGTGAGCCCCAAAAAGTTGGGGTTCCAATAGCAGATATAATGTCTGGTATGTTTGCCGCAGTTGCAATCAATGCAGCACTGAGACATGCCGCTTTATCAGGACAGGGACAATATATAGATATAGGTATGCTAGACACTCAGGTAGCTTGGCTAGTAAACCAAGGAATGAATTTTTTACATTCAGGAGAGGCTGAACGTCTAGGAAACGCTCATCCCAACATAGTACCTTATCAAGTATTTAAGAGTTCTGATGGCCATATTGTTCTAGCAATTGGTAATGATAAGCAGTTTAAAACATTTTGTGATTTTGCGGGAGCCCATGAACTACCTAATGATCCAAAATATTCCACAAATGACGCTCGCGTAAAAAATCGTGCCGAAATTGTTGAATTAATACAGAACTTAATCATGCAAAAGCCTTCTCAGTACTGGCTTGAAGAACTTGAAAAGATGAAAATTGGCTGCGGACCGATTAATAACCTGGATCAAACATTTACAGACCCTCATGTACTAGCAAGAGAAATGATTACACAAATTCCTCACCCATTGATAAAAGAAGGTGGTGGAGCAAAATTAATAGCTAGCCCTCTTCGATTATCAGAGACACCAGTTGCTTACCGTCATCACCCCCCCCTTCTTGGTGAGCACACAAATGAGGTGCTTACAGAAAAGCTAGGCCTAAATAATGAGGAAATAGAATCACTTAGAAATAGCGGAGTTATTGGTTAATTTCTAAATATTTGAGTGGATAAAAAGAAAATAGGGTCACCCTTTATATAGGATGACCCTAGTAGTACCGCGATTTATCCACAGTTTATTATAAAGTAATTATTCTGCTGCAATAGCAAAATCAGGAACCTCTAGCTCAGGAAGAATTTTTTCCATAAAGGTAGATAGTTCTTCAAGCATGTCTTCCTTAGGCTGTTGTGCCCAATGGAATATCAAAGTGATATACTCTGCTGGAACCTGTTCGTATTGCTCTTTCCAGGCCTTAATAGATTCATCTAAAGTCCCACCAATAAATATTCCTGAATCTTTCATCGATTGAACTAGTACATCATCATTGCCTTGCGGAAACTGTGGAAAGAATGGTCCATAGAAGTTTTTATATATATCAAGATCATACTCACGAAGCTTCCGGTCATAATCTTCTGCAGTTTTACCAATATGAGGCCAGCGAACCATATTTTGTTTCTGCCCTTTAGATACATGTCTTCCATGTTTTGCAGATTCTTCAACGTATAAGTCCATCAATTCAGACATACCCTCAGCTGCCATAAAGTATGTTGGTATAAAACCATGTTTTGCACAAAACTTTATTGAGTCTGGACTCTTAGAAGCGGCAACCATAACTGGCGGATGAGGTTTCTGATAAGGCTTAGGTACTACACTAATTCGCTGTACCGCACCATTTTCATCAATTTCACCTTCGACGCCCGCCTCAGAGGCTATTTTCCAAGCTGGGTAGTCTTCAACACCTGTCTCCAAGGGATATGGGGCTTGATAATGTTTGCCATCAAGACGAACTGATTCTTCAGTCCAACACTTGAGAACCATTTCAACTCGTTCCTCAAATATTTCTCTATTTCTCTGGTCATTCTCACTTCCATCAGAAACAGTGGCAACTGAATCAGTAAACTGGCCAATAGTATTTGTCCAACGAGATTGATAACCCCGTGCAAATCCAACCCAATACTTTCCTTTAGTCAAGTGATCAAGAATAGCTGTTTCTTCGGCTATCCGAATAGGGTCTTGCGTAGCTGCAACGTATCCAAGTGCTCCAACATGAGCATTTTTTACTTGGCTAGCCCAGTATGAATTTAAAATTCCTGGGTTTGGTCCAACCTCATAACCTTCTGAATGAAAGTGATGTTCTATTGTTCCTAATCCCCATACACCCATTTCGTCTGCCGCTTTAGCGATATCAGTCCATTCATGAACTATCTTATGATATAGATCACTGTCATTACCCAGAGGTCTAAGAGCTTTTCTTCCCTCTTCGCCTTCTGCAGGAAACATAGGATATAATTGTAATATAACTTTAGGTTGGGCCATTCGGGACTCCGGTTTTTTAATAACTAATTTCTATTTATGTCTTATAAAATAATAAATTTAACTTGCCTACCACAAATAATAAGTTTTAATACATACTATCAGATAAAACTATAGCTAAACGATATATATATAGGATTAATCTATTGGATTTAAGAAATATTCGTTCATTTGTTGCCGTATATGAAGAAGGAAGCATAAACCGCGCAGCTATGCGTCTTAATTGTGCACAGCCAAGTTTAAGTCTGCAGATAAGAAACTTAGAAGCAAGATTATCTATAGTTTTGTTTGAAAGGCATGCTAGAGGCGTACGCCCAACACCGGCTGCCGTACAATTTTATCAGCATTGTATAACCATTCTGGGAGAAGTAAAAAATGCTGAACAGCATATGCGAAGCTGGGCTAAAGAAATTTCAGGATCTCTAACAGTTGGATTAATTTCAACTGTTACAAAAAGTGTTCTACCGCAAGTTTTAACTGACTTTACAGAAAATTTTCCTCATGTAGATATACGTATAGTTGAAGGCTATTCAGGTACCTTAACTGACTGGGTTATTTCAGGTGAATTGGATTTTGCAATAGTTAATGATCCACAAATCCAGGATGGTTTATCTTTAAAAGCTCTTTCAACTGAAGAACTAGTCGTCACATCAGGGCCAAATAGTAATTTAATCCACTTAAAACCTATTAGTTTAAAGAATATTCCCGCTAGAAAATGGGTTATTCCGTCTGAACAACATAGTTTAAGAGGGATTTTAAAACGCTATAATTTAAGCGGGGATATAGCGGTTGATAGACTATTAGAGATGGATGGCTTATTTGGGGCATTAGAGTTTATACATAAATCTGATTGGGCCGGTATCTTTCCTATTTCCACTATAATTGATGAAATGCACACAGGTAGATTTACAATTAATCCCATTCTAAATCCTTCTATGACAATAGATTTTTATTTAATAAATCAAAAACAAAGACCTTTAAATCAGGCCGCTAATGTTCTGGTAGATAATCTTCAGACAGCTCTAAAAATAACCGCGGAAAGTTGGTCTAAATCAGAAAAGTATAATTAACTTAATTGTTAAGATCTAATTTAAAAAATTAATTTAATAGCATTCTTATTTAATTAAAGCGCTTAATTGATTACTGATTTGTACAATTTATTAGATGGCTCATTTGATATTAATTAAAGTTTAAATATAAAAAATATAAAGATAGGATTACTTATGCCGGATTTGGAACCAACACAAAGGGTTATCATCACAGCTGGGGGATCTGGTATTGGGGAAGCTATTGCCGAAAGTTTTCTTAGCAAAGGATCTAAAGTTCACATTTGTGACATAAATGAAAAAACACTAAAGAGATGTCTTGAAAAGCACGAAGGACTTAGGGGCAGCGTTACCGACATAGGTAATCCTGAAGATGTAGAAAACTTAGTTAGAGAATCTTTAGATTGGATGGGCGGTGTCGACGTACTTATAAATAATGCTGGTGTTGGAGGTCCGAACAGTAATCTAGAAGATATTTCATATATGGATTGGGATAGAACCATTTCGGTAAATCTGAATGGAATGTTTTATTGTATCAAAAATATAGCTAAAACGATGAAAGATCAAAAAAGTGGTTGTATTATAAATATATCTACTGCATCCGCTAAAGTAGCTCTGCCGGGCCGCTCTCCTTATGTTGCTTCAAAAGTAGGTGTCCTTGGACTTACACATACCGTCGCCAGAGAATATGGTCCTTTTGGCATTAGATGTAATGCAATCCTACCAGGACTGATTAATAACGAACGCGGCCGAGGGATTCTATCTAATCATGCCAAAGTAAAAAATATTGATTTCGAAGAAGCTGAAAATAACTTTCTTAAATATATATCGCTACGAACTTGGATAGATCCATCGGAAGTTGGAGAATTAGCGGTATTCTTAGCATCATCAGCCGGACGCCATATAACAGGGCAACAAATTGGTATGGATGGAAACGTAGAGTGGGAAATATAACTTAAAAAAACACCAATCGAGGGACGAAGATATTAGATCAAACTTAGAAAGATTTAGGTTTTATATCTTTCCGTGTTCCACCAGCTAAAGGTGAATAGTTTTTCTCATTATACCAAACCAAATAATCATAAATACTAACTGGTTCAAATTTAGCAGGGTTGTCTTCGCTCACACACGTATCCAAGGGATCAGCTATTGTATCTGGACTAGGATTAAAAAATAGTGCCATCGAATAACGGTCTTTTTTAGGGGGAACTACACGATGTGGTGATGCCAAGAATCGACCGTTAGTCCAACGATTTAAAAATTCACCCGTATTTATTATTACAGCATCTTCACCCATATGATCCGCATTGATCCAATTTCCAGCCCTCGTACGTATTTCAAGACCTGGTACATCTGATAAAGGTAATAAGGTCATAAACCCATGATCTTGATGAGGAGATATTCCAAATTGGTTTTCTTCTGCTTCCATCACAGGATAGTGCGAATTACGTGTCGTCCATAAAGGGTCATCAAACATAGAATCAAAAAAATCAGCCGGTTTATCCAGTGCTAATGCATAAATAGGAAGCATGCGTCTTCCCAGTGAAGCCAATGCCTCATGACATCCTTTAATTGTCTCTTTAAACCCAGGAAGGCTTTCCGGCCATGGGTTCGGCCCATGAAAACGTAGACCTGCCATACGGCCAGGATGATCTACTGGCCTCTCATTAACATACCGTAGTACTTCGTTAAGGTCGGCTTTAGTATTTTCATTGATAGGCGAAGTTACATAAACAACTGACTTTGGTGGAACATATCCATAAGCATTATCAGGTGAACGAAGTTTAAGTTTTTCTTCTAATGGCAACGCGAATACTTTAATTAATTCTTCGTATCCACGGTGTATCAAATCCATCGGAACTCCATGGTTTGTTACAAAATAGAACCCTATATTTTCCTGTGCATAACATAGTTCAGCAGCAAGTTTTTCAGCAGCTCCTGCTTCGCCTTCAATATATGGTCCCAAGTCAAGTACGGGAATTTTTTCTGTTTTTCTCTTAGAACCTATTTCTGTTTCTACTCCTAGTTCAACGCTCATAGAATTCACCGTTCTATTTAATAGATATCTATATCAATTGTACCTTACAAAATCTATTCAGCAGCTAACGACTTAGGTTTAAGGTCCGTACGTTTACCACCCGCAGATGGTGGATAATTTTTATCTACATACCAGCACATATAATCATAAATACTAACTGGTTCAAATTTAGCAGGGTTGTCTTCGCTCACACACGTATCCAAGGGATCAGCTATTGTATCTGGACTAGGATTAAAAAATAGTGCCATCGAATAACGGT
>JAQWSA010000071.1 GCA_029243445.1 Alphaproteobacteria bacterium | reverse complement strand
CGTAAATCTTTTATAGCTAGTAGCAACAGATCTATTAGGCTTTAATCTAAGTCAAATATTGAGCTTAGTTTATGGCTTTTTCTAATGCTTCTTGTTCTTCTATCCAACGTTTTTCTGCTTTCTCTAGTTTTTTTTGTATATATCCCATCTGTATTTGTAGAGTTTGCGCTTCATCTGGTTTTTCTTTGTAGAATTTTGGATCTTTAAGACTTTCCAATACTTGTAATTTTTCTTCGCTGAGGCGTATTAATTCATTTTCTGCATCGCTGGCTGCTTTTCGTAGTACTGTGAGAGATTTACGCTGCTCTGCCGCCAGGCGTCGCTTATCTTTTTTACTGTAGCTAGATGTTGTTAATAGTTTAGTTTTATCGTTCTCAAGTTTTTTATTATGCTTTACGGACCTATTTTGGCTAAGCAATAAACTTCTATAATCAGAAATATCTCCGTCATAATTCTGTATTTCATTATTAGCCACTAACCAGAAGCGATCAACTGTAAGCTCAAGTAGGTGAGGGTCATGGCTTACTAATATTACGGCTCCAGGAAATCCATTTATGGCTTGAATAAGAGCTTCTCTTGAGAGAATATCTAGATGGTTAGTTGGTTCATCAAGTAACAATATATGGGGTTTGGCTAATGCAATTTGAGCAAAAAGTAATCTAGCCTTCTCGCCCCCAGATAATTGTTTAATGCTTCCGAAAACCATATCCTGATTGAAACCAAATGCACCTAAATGACGGCGAATTGCCTCTATTGGTTCTTTAGAATATTTTTTAGTTATAGAATCTATTGGGGATATTGAAGAATCTAATTCATCAGTGAGGTCTTGAGAAAAGTAACCGATACGTAATTTAGAAGATTTTATTATATCACCTGACATTTCCGTAATTACGCCTGCTAGTAGCTTTACAAAGGTAGATTTACCATTACCATTTGCTCCAATCAGTGCCACCCGATCATCATTATCCAATCTTAATGAAATATTCTCTAGGACTTTTTTGTCTCCATAACCAACATCTACCCCCTCAAGGCTATAGAGTGGGGGCGGTAATTCGGATATTTTAGGAAACATGAAATTAGGAGCTTTTTCTTCTAAGGTCTCTGTAAGAGGTATCATACGTGCCAGCATTTTAAGGCGACTTTGAGCCTGTTTAGCTTTTGTTGCTTTTGAACGAAAACGAGCTACGAATGCCTCCATATGTGCTCTCTGAGCGTTTTGTTTCACACGTTGTTTAGCATTTAATTCTTGCTTGAGACGTCGAGCTTCTTCAAACCTATCGTAATTTCCCCTGTATGTTGTTAAAGTTGTACCTTCGAGGTGAATTATGTGATTCACTGCTGTGTTAAGTAATTTGCGATCATGGCTGATTAATAATACGGTACCATCATATCTTGAAATATAGTCTTCGAACCATAAAACAGCCTCTAAATCAAGATGATTAGTTGGTTCGTCGAGTAACAGAAGGTCTGGGTTAGTAAAGAGCAGGGATGCTAAGGCAACGCGCATACGCCATCCACCAGAAAAAGAATTACAGGCTTGACTTTGAGCATCTTGATCAAAACCCAGCCCAGCCAGTATTCGTGCCGCACGTGCTTCAGCACTGTGTGCATTTAAGTTTGTAAGTAGCTCGTGTATTTCAGATATACGGTTAGGATCAGTTGCTGTTTTTGCTTCTTTCCAAAGAGATACTAATTCTTTATTAGATCCTATTACTGTATTTATTAGGCTTTCTGGACCGTTTGGAGCGTCTTGACTAGTTACTCCTACGCTCCAACGGGATGGAATTTCTATACTACCGCCGTCCGTTTGTAGTTTATTGATTATTAGTCGGAACAGGGTTGTTTTACCAGTTCCATTACGTCCTACCAATCCCACTTTCATTCCAGGATTTATAACGGCATTTACCTGATCAAGTAATATTCGATCCCCAATACGATAAGTTAGATTATTTATTTTTAACATATATCAATGTTTATTTTCAAATTTTAGATATTTAGGGTTTAGCTATTACATATTAATAGATAGTTATACAGATAAGTAGTCATTATCTAGCTGTCCATATATTATAGATATGACAATTAATAAAACAAAGTGTACCAATAAGTTGCATCAGCAGAGAATTATTTCTGAATTTTACTAAATTAAATCAGATTATTTATTTTTAGCCTTGGTTCTTATTGTTATGGATGGAGAAAATTATGAGCACTAATACTCATTCATCATCAGTTACTGTAGTAGATATTCTAGAACGTAAGGGCGGTGAACCTATAGTAAGCCTTACAGCTTATACTACTCCCATTGCGAGAGTTGTAGATAGTTATTGCGATTTTGTGCTGGTGGGGGATAGTGTTGGAATGGTACATCATGGTCTTAATTCAACTTTAGGCGTGACCATGGAAATGATGATCATGCACGGTAAAGCAGTGCGACGTGGTCTCGAACATGCTATGTTAGTAGTTGATATGCCTTTTGGTAGCTATGAGGAAAGTAAAGAGCAGGCATTTCGTAATGCTGCGATAATAATGCAAGAGACCGCTTGTGAGGCGATTAAGTTAGAAGGTGGAATTCATATGGCTGAAACCATTGAATACCTAACTAATCGCGGGATTCCAGTTATGGCACATGTTGGGTTAACTCCTCAGTCAGTTAATGTTTTCGGTGGATACAATGTTCAAGGTCGAGGAGAGGATAGTAAACGTGTTCTAGGGGATGCGGTATCAGTTTTTGAGTCAGGGGCATTTTCCGTAGTTCTTGAAATGGTTACGGAATCTATAGCTGAGAAAATAACGCAAACTGTGGGTATTCCAACAATTGGCATTGGGGCATCAGCAGCATGTGATGGTCAAATATTAGTAGTTGATGATCTTTTAGGTATGTTTACTGATTTTACACCTAAATTTGTAAAACAATATGCGCGAATGGGCTTAGATGCAGATAAAGCTATAAAACAATATGCTCTCGATGTAAAAAACCGGGATTTTCCTGGTCCCGAGCATGTGTTCGGGAATAAAAAGTCTTCTTCGAATAAGGATAAGAAGTGAAAATTCAAATCGTTCGAACTTTATCTGCTTTGCAAGAAATAACTAGAGATTGGCGGGCGGTTAATAAAAAAGTCTCCGTTGTTCCCACAATGGGAGCGTTGCATGCGGGCCATTTAAGTCTTGTTCGCGAAGCTAAATCCATGTCTGATAAAGTTGTAGTAACATTATTTGTTAACCCTACCCAATTTAATAATACAAAAGATCTAAAAAGTTATCCTCGCAGTGAAGAAGATGATATTAAAAAGCTTGAACCCTTTAATATTGATTTGCTTTACGCTCCAGGGAATAATGAAATTTATCCAAAGGGGTATGCAACGCAGATATCTGTTTCTGGCGTTAGTGAAGGTCTTTGTGGTGATCGCAGGCCTGGTCACTTTGACGCGGTAGCTACCGTGGTGGCAAAACTATTAATTCAGACTTCAGCTAATGTGGCACTTTTTGGAGAAAAAGATTTTCAACAATTACATGTTATTAAGCGTATGGTAAAAGATCTTGATATACCGGTCAGAATAGTTGGGTGTAAAACTATTCGAGAGTCTGATCAACTTGCTATTTCTTCTCGAAATTTATTGCTATCAGATCAAGATAGAAAACGTGCTCCAATTCTTGCTAAAACGCTTATGGATGCTGCTAGACGTATTGAAGCAGGAGAGCTGCAAAATAACGTATTAGAAGACTCTATAAATATACTTAGAAATTCTGGTTTTAAAAACATTGAATATCTCGAGCTAAGAGCAGAAAGTGACCTTAAAGCATTAGATATAGTAGATGAACCAGCTCGAATTTTAGCCTCTATTTATCTTGGTAAAGTTCGATTAATAGATAATGTCAAAGTCAGATTCAGTAATAGTTAATATTAATTAAGTCATAGCCAATGTTCACTCACAGTAATTTAAATTTTATTACAAAACCTATTTATCAGACTTATCATGGATTTATATAATAATTCTGTCTTACCGGTTTCTGTTGCGCCGATGATGGATTGGACCGACCGTCATGAACGGTTCTTTTTAAGACAGATTAGTAGGAGAATACAACTTTACACAGAGATGGTTACCACTAAGGCTATTCTAAGAGGCGATCGAAATCGATTGTTAAATTTCAATGCTGAAGAGCATCCAATTATACTACAGATTGGAGGTGTTAATACCGAGGAGCTTTCTGAATGTGCACGGATTGGAGCTGATTTTGGCTTTGACGGTATTAATCTAAATGTCGGTTGTCCATCTGATAGAGTGCAGCAAGGAGAATTTGGAGCCTGTTTAATGGCAACGCCTGAATTAGTAGCGAAAGCCGTTGAGGCAATGAGAAGTGCTGTAGATCTGCCCATAACAGTTAAGCATCGCATTGCGATCGATGATCAAGAAGAATGGCCTTGTATGAAGAAATTTGTAAAAACTGTTTCTAATGCAGGATGTGAGCATTTTATTGTTCACGCCCGAAAGGCTTTTTTAAAAGGACTTAGTGCAAAGGAAAATAGAGAGATACCCCCTCTGCGATATGATTTAGTATATAAATTGAAACAAGAATTTCCCTTTCTGACCATAAGTATAAATGGAGGCATAAATTCTCTCGATTCAATTGAATCACAACTTACATATGTTGATAGTGTCATGATTGGCCGTGAAGCTTATCAAAACCCCTTTTTTTTAGCTGATATAGATAGTAGGTTTTTTGGAGGTTTGGCTGACAAACCGACACGCCAAGATATCTTGGAAAGACTTTATCCCTATATTGGGGAGGCTGTATCGAGTGGAGTTCCACTTAAGTCAATTACCAGACATATACTTGGATTATTTAATGGAGAGAAGGGAGCTCGTGCTTGGAGAAGGTCCTTATCAGAGAATTCCCCAAGATTTGAAGGGAGTGCTATTGATGCTATTAATCTTATTAAAAATGCTGCACATTTTATTACTCAATAAAACCCTAACTTTAGGATTTTTTGATTAAATATTATGTATTATTATTTACAAATTTAGATAGAGCCTTACGTAAGTTTCCATCAAATTTTTTTAATAATGCTGTTGATTCTGACAGGTTAAGACCCATTGCAATAAGGATAGCAACTTTTGGTTTATAGTTTGCTTTACCTAGAGCAGTAAGGG
The DNA here is from genome assembly GCA_029243445.1 of Alphaproteobacteria bacterium. The sequence continues at coordinate 1,510 of JAQWSA010000071.1, read as the reverse complement.
CTGTGTTCGTATCTACTTGAGATATTTCTGACACCATATTCACAGCTCTTTTTTTTAATTTTTCATTAGTTGGCTGTACATCAACCATATAATTACCATATGTACGGTTAAGCCTTATCATGGTTAGAGTTGATAGCATATTTAGAGCTATTTTTTGAATTGTTCCAGCAGTCATGCGAGTTGATCCGCTAATGGCTTCGGCTCCTGAAGGAATAATAATTTTGTAATCTGCATTTCGTAGAATTGGACTATGGTCGTTGTTAGCCAGTGCTATTGTTAGTACTCCAGCAGCCTTGGCAGCTTCGCAAACAGCAACTGTATAAGGTGTGGAACCACTTGCTGATATAGCTATTAATGCATCGGATTTGTTTAAACCCATGGTTTTAACTTCCGCATTGCCCGCCGCAATATTATCCTCTGCTCCTTCTGCTGGACTAATTAACGCTTTTAATCCGCCAGCCATTAGAAACGCTGAGCGTTCTAATGGCCAACCAAATGTTGGATTAAGTTCCGAACAGTCTAAAACGCCCAAACGGCCTGAAGTTCCAGCTCCCGCGTAAACCAACCGCCCTTCTTTTGTTAAACTCAAGTGTGTGGAAAGTTTTTCTGCTGCATCTATTATACTTTTTTTAGCGTCACGAGTGGCTGCTAATCCTACGACTTGTGAATCTAGAAAGAGATTAATAATCTCATTATTAGTGAGCATGTCCAGATTGTTATATAGTTCATCAAAATCTTCAGTATGCATGGGCCTATAGTATATTATTTTTTATTAACTTAAGTGTACCACTTCTAGTAACATAACTGCGTATTGTTTGCTTTTAAAAAAAATATATAATTAGTAATTAATATTTTAATAGGGAATTAATGGTAGGAAAGTTATTTTGTTGTGTTGATGGCGGCGGTACTAAGACGCAAGTGGCTTTGTATAATGAACAAGACTGTCTGCTTGGCATTACAGTAACTGGCCCAACTAATTTAACTTTATATGCTGACCGTGCCTGGAAAATAATAATTAAGGCTCTTTATGGCTTGATTAATGACGCTGGTATGGAAGAGTGTGTTATTAGTAATGTTTATTTTGGCATAGGAATAGCGGGTGCTAATAATTTAGATCAACGTAATCGCTTAATCGAATTTTCTGCATCAGAATTTAAAGAAGTTAGAGTGGCTACCGACGCTTATATAGCTAATCTAGGAGCACACCGCGGTGAGCCCGGTGGGATAGTAATCGTTGGCACAGGGTCTGTAGGTTATAGTTTTAATAAATCTAGTGAATCAAACTTGGTGGGGGGATGGGGTTTTCCAGCCGGTGATGAGGGTAGCGGTGCTTGGATAGGTAAAGCTGCTATTATGCAGACACTACGCCTGATTGACGGCTGTTATGCAGGTGAGAAAACAAAAATGCACCAAGCTATAATAAATAAGTGTGGTCCTACACGGAATGAATTCATGAGATGGTTATTTGGAGCTAATTCAACTAGATATTCAGAAATAGCTCCAAAATTTT
>JAQWSA010000070.1 GCA_029243445.1 Alphaproteobacteria bacterium | reverse complement strand
AAAAATACCTATACTTATAAGCATAGGTATATAACCTAGCTTAAACGCTAAGCAAAATAGTCCCGATAAACTAATAGTAATAAACAAACCTAATGGAAGATGAACTGCATTCAGTGCGCCATCAGATAAGCCTTGCCCTATCTTCATCTGTAATAATTTGATTTGAACTGATCAAATTCAGTTATTGCCGCGCCGATATTTATACAAAATATTTTATTCATTATAATACCGAATAGTAACGAGCTTTTTAATATTTAGTTTATATTTTTTATTAATTAAAGAAAATAATCGCTAATTTTTATACATAATAACAAACAGAAGATTATCACTTTTATATAGGCGTAGATAACATATGTGGTATAGACCAATTTTCGACAATTACAGTTTTAGATAAGAATTTAGGACTATTTTCAACAAACAAAACCTCATCTATGTAGGTCCCAAAACTGTAGAGGGATCCATTACCCTCATTATCTGCTTGAAATAATGCATAATTTGCCTCTACCATGATAGTATTTGGGTCTACCTCAGTCTTGATGCATACGTTACTTATCAGGTGCTTGTCAGTGTGAATACTATATTCGTTAGCTTGACGAAGGGATACTATTCTGTCGCGGAGCATGTTTTTATTTTCACAAAGCATTAGTGTTACAGGCAGTCCAAGGGTTACGTTTTGTTTAGGGATAATTTTATATACACACTTCTCAATGAATAGATCTAACCATTCTTCAAGTTGATCGCTGTCTAGACAGGAAGCGTAAGCAGAATACAGATCCTCAATAGCAAAACGTTTTTCTACTTCTATCAATGAAAGGCTCCTTCTGGCTCAATCCCCATTAACTCGGCATAGTATGACCAGAAACCTCTTATTGGTACGTCGTTAACTCTGTAGGCCCTATCAGAAATTTCACCTTTCCCGCCCACCTCTATAACTGTTGTTGAATCCCTTTCCTCTGAAGAACTGGCCTTATGAGCAATTTCAATAGCCTCAGCGTCCTCCATCGAAACTAGGCCCCCTGGGCCAAACAGGTTTAATTGGCGCAACCTGTGGTTGGTCATATCAATATCGTCGTCTATGTAACCAAAATAAGTCCATACCAAGTCGAAAGCATCAACTCCTTTAGGTTGTATCTGCCTGGTCGCCAAAGAATTATTTAATTGTTGAAAAGATGCGTTTGGAAACATAGTGGAAATGGCTAAATTACGATCGTCCGCATATTCTTGGCGAAATTCTAGCAAACTGGGATCTAGTAACTTTAATTTATCACTATTAATTTCGTGGCCGCCATAAGCTTCCTTAGCAGCTGAATCATTATCAGAAGAGGCATGGGCATAGGTGAGGTTATGACGATGGCGTTTATCCATCTCTACGCCCCCCTTTTGAGTAGCTCTATCTAACCCGAAAGTTACTAAGAATTCATGTAAAAGACTTGCGTGATAGGTATCTCTTAAATTCTCTAAATAGAGCTTCCAATTTCCATGTATTCTTTGACGTTGATAACCAAGTACCTTTATTGGTTTGCAGAATAAGCGGGTGATATGGCCTTGCATCATAGGGCCTAGATAATCTTCTATATCTTCACTATCTTCTGAGAAAGAACCAAAAATAATGCCTTGGAAACAGGCTACACGTAGTTTGCGAAGCCCATGATCTGCCTTATCAAAATCATCATCCATGCCTCCCAGGCCCTGTATGCCACGTTGGAAAGGAATGCCAATTAAATTACCCGTCAAGTCATAACTCCATCTGTGATAAATACAGGTGTGAACTTTAGTATTTCCCTGGGCATGTCGACAGACAGCAGCTCCACGATGCGCACAACGGTTGACAACAGCATGGATTTTACCGTCTTTGTTTCGATTAACAAGTATTGGGGTGTCACCTACCCAAGTGGTTTTAAAGTCTCCCACCTCAGGCATCTCTGCTTCGAGGCAGAGATATGACCAGGTTGTCCCCCGAAATATTAGTTTTTGTTCATGATTGTAAAGGTCGGTATCATGATACAGCCAATAAGGAACTCGGGAGTAATCGGGTCGTTGCCATTCCACATTTATTGACATCAGTTTATCCTTCAAAAATGGTTTTAGCGTTAGTCTTATTAATCATTTCGTAAGAATTATTATTCTACCAAAACTGATATATCAGCAGGCCGCCAAGATAATATAACCGTATCACCTTCTGATATTGATTGGGCAGTATGTTTGTTAGGTGCATCAGCTGTCAGTTCTGTGCCATCTTCTGTTATGTTTTTAAACCTAAACATCCCTCCTAAATACATTTTTTCGGTTACTAAAACCGAAATACTAGTACCGTTTAATTGTTCGGTTGTGGTCTCTACACTGACATCCTCAAATCTTAAGGCAATCGAAACGGGTTGCTCCACGGTTAGTCCGTCTGGGGCAAGGCAGCGAAAAACCAAGTCTAGGCAAGAAACCAAACATTCACCATTTTCTTCAATATTTATTACTTTACCGTCAAAAACATTCGTATGCCCAACAAAGTCAGCTACAAAACGCGTTTTGGGTGTCTCGTAAATATCTTCAGGTGTTCCAACCTGTAAAATATGCCCCTGATCCATAACGGCAATTCTATTTGACATTGCCATCGCTTCACCTTGATCGTGAGTTACAAAGATAAAAGTGTTTCCAAGCGATTTATGCAACCTCCTTAATTCGTCTTGCATTTGCAGTCTTAGTTGGAGATCAAGCGCTCCCAAAGGTTCATCAAGCAATAAAACAGAAGGGTTGTTTATAAGGGCACGTGCCATTGCCACTCTTTGTTTTTGTCCTCCACTTAGCTGATCAATTTTGCGTTCGCCGTAACCTTCAAGTCGGACAAGCTCAAGTGACTGCTTAACTTTTTGATCAATGATTTCAGGTTTAAAGCTCTTCATTTTCAGACCAAACGCAACATTTTCTATTACATTCATATGCGGAAACAGTGCTAAATGCTGAAAGATCATATTAGTGCTGCGCGCGTAAGGTGGTTCCCCAATAGTATCGGAGCCGTCAATTAAAATTTGACCATCGCTGGGTGTTTCAAATCCACCAATCATTCTTAATAAAGTGGTTTTTCCACAATCTGAAGGGCCAAGTAGAGAAAAGAACTCACCCTGTTGAATTGTCAGAGACACATTATCTAAGGCTGTAACTTCTCCAAACCATTTTGATACATTACGAATTTCGACAGTAGATTTTGATTCAGAGGATATTTCACCTTGTGTCCTATTACCTATATCAATCGTCAAATTGTTTCCTTTGTCATATTATGAAAATATATTAGCATAGTAGTCGCAACATATAGTTGCGACTACTAGCATTTAGGTAAATCTATGCCGTCTTAATAATATTCCAAGATTCAACCCACTTATCCATATTAACAGGGAAATTTAGCCCATAAAGCTTGACACCCCGATCAGCTAAATCAAGGCCCAGCTTGGTTTTTTGTTCTTTACTGAAAGTCGCAGCGACCTCACCCGATGTTGACGGATAATTCGTTACTTCCGTAAGTGTTACGCCAAACTCTTTTGATAACATCGCATTTATTACCGCCTCTGCATTGGCAGCATTCGGTGAGTCTTTTGGTACAAACCCGGATTGATGCCAGAATAACAGGCCGTCGCTTGGCCAATTATTTACAACATTAAGACCCTTTCCTTGTAGAACTCTTCGCATTGCAATCCAGCCATACATGGCATCCACTTCGCCTGATGAAATGAGGTTTACCGCTTCACCAAACTTCGTCCACATTGTTCTAACATTCTTCTTACGATCAATTAGATAAGAGGTGATTTCTTTAAGGTCTTTGGCATCCATGCTGACCGGATCTGGATGTCCTTTATGAAGGGCGGCAGCCATAATCATACCGTGTGCATCATCTCTCCAAGCTATACGACCCTTATGTTTATCGTCGAATAAAACTCCCCATGATTGAGTCAGCGGGTCGTCGGTAGGGATTTTATCGGCGTTGTAAATATCTGAATCATATCCCCAGACAATCGGAACCATGTAAGTTTTTCCCGCCCTAGTCACTATGTCTTTTTTAAATAGAGGACTCAGTTTCTGGGCATTAGGAATTTTGCTCATGTCTAGAGCATGCAAACGCTCGTCACCGTCTTTAGCCCCCAAAGCCGGACCTTTAACAAAATTAGTAAGACTAATCATCATGTCATAATTTTTAGTCCCGCCAGGCGCCATCAGTTTAGCAAGTGTATCAGTTGGAGAAACGTATGGAGCATTTTCCACCTTTACACCTGACATGCTTTCGACGATAGGTCGTCCCTTCTTCGGCATGAAAACACCGGGCATGATTGCAACCACTTTTTTAGGTTGTGCAAACGCTGTTGACATGGGAAGCGCACTTACAGCAATTCCACCAAGGCCCGCTATACCTGCTTTTTTGATAAAAGTTCTCCGATCTGAGCGACTTTCTTTAACAAAGTTAGATTCTTTATTTTTCATTTTAAATCCTCCCTCCAGGGGGTTTTGGGTTTATTTTGGTACATAAATTTCCTCATTTCATTTGCCGAATTAAGTTTTTGTACTTCGCGAAGCACGATGCATAAAAACAAACCCAACAAAAGAACTAAAGATCGAAATCACGATGATTAAAACTGCCATCGCGGGTAACTGAGGGGCTAATTCATCAACTATTAAACCCCAAAACTGAACCGGTATGGTACGATCATAACCGGTAACAAAAATAGTTCTTATGAATTCATCGAATGATAGACTAAACGAAAATAGAGCTGTGGCAATAATACCTGGTCTTATTATTGGAAATACTACGCGGAAAAAAATTTGTAGAGGTTTCGCTCCAAGGTCCATTGCCGCTTCTTCTAGTGCTCTATCAAACCCGTGCAAGCGTGGAAAAAGTGTTAGAAAAGCGAATGGTAATACCCAGTTAACATGCGCCACTAGTACAGTTGTCCAGAGGGATGAGCGCACTCCAGAAAATCCAAAGAAGATTAGCAAAACTATGCCGCCTATAATTCCTGGTATAATTATTGGTACGAGGATTAGGTACAAAACAATCGATTTTCCTTTAAAATCATGGCGAAAGCCCATCGCTAAGGATAACGCTAGGATTGTCGCTATGGTTGCTGAAAGAAAACCGACACCAAGGCTGTTTAGAAGGGAATCTAGAAGCTCAGGGCTAGAGAAAACCACCTCATACCAGCGGATAGTAAAACCGCGAAACGGAAACCCAACTATCTCCGAGTCATTAAATGATAGTAAGACGATCATTAATAACGGACCGTATAGAAATGCGTAAAATGCCCCAGCGTATATCCATAAAGCTGTTTTGTATCCTCTATATGGCTCTTTAGTTTTGAGGCTAGGGCGACTGAGGCCTTTTTTATGATTTGCACTTTTAGAGGCCATCTTTTTAGCGATCCCTTCCCCCAGTAAATACATGCTGCACCCCAATCCATCTCGAGCTTATGAGTAGTAGCAATAGTACTATTATGATTAGGGTTATTGAGAGTGCCGAACCAAATGCCCAATTATTATTAGCTAAGAACTGACTGGCAATGACGTTTCCATACATGATACCTGATGCACCACCAAGCAATTGAGGGGTTACGAACGCGCTGATCGATAAAAGAAAAACCATAATACAGCCTGATAGAACCCCCGGCCAGCTAAGTGGCAGAATAATCCGTCTAAATATTGAACCTGGTTTTGCACCAAGATCAGTAGCAGCTTCAATCAACGCTGGATCTATTTTTTCTAGAGAAAGATAAATAGGCAGGGTCATAAATAGCGTGTAGACATAAACCAAACCCAGGAAAACGGATCCCTCGTTGTAGAGAAGCCAATCTATTGGTGCATCAATCAGCCCTAAAGCTTGAAGCATGTTATTGATTGCCCCATTACGACCGAGGATTGGAAGCCAAACAAAAGCGCGAATTACATAGCTGGTCCAAAATGGCAAAAACATCATTAGGACAAACAGCGCCTTCTGCATTCCTTTTAGGCGTGAAAGTAAATAAGCCACAGGGTAGGAGATGAATACGGTAAGGACCGTTGTCATGAAAGCTATTCTTAAAGTTTTAAAAAGCTGATCTCTATACAGATCTGTAACAATTACTCTGGCATAATTATCGAAAGAAAAATCTGGTTTGGTGCCAAAAATCGTAGAAGTCCAAAAAGACATCATTAGCATAAATGCTAGAGGAGCTAGTCCAAATAACAAAAGCCATATAACGCCGGGACTAAGCAACCAAATTGGGCGTCCAATCGGTTTTACTCCTCCGTCCGGTAGAGATTTACGTTTCCCGAGATTATTATGGAAGGTAGTTGTCATGTCATATTTTTACGCAGAAGTTCAGTCGCTTTAACGTCTATTTCTAAAACATCAGGGTTAATAACTACCCCGTAATCCGTTTTAGCCTTTTCAATCGATATATATCCCTGAACCACATCTTCTAAGACCCTTATTGTTTCTCTTAGCAAGGGATCACCGTATCCTCCTCCCCCACTCAATATAAATTGAATTTTATCATTGGGAGATAAACGACGGTATATTCCGTGGTCAACACTCTCGCCATTAGCCCACATTCCGCTACCACGTCCATTTTTTCCACCGCATCTACCGAAGACCGGAAAGGTACCATCTTCGGTTCTACCGCTTAGACGAACAGAACTCTCAACGTCGTGAGCATTATCAGCATTACCATCGAGAATACAAAACTCCACTGTTTGTCCTAAACCTCCGCGATTAAAACCAGGGCCACCAGAGTCAGGAAGAAGTTCTTTATGGGTATAGTACATCCGAGCTTCATTTTCGGTGACCTCTATGGGAATATTACGTGTGTTATTGGGGAAGCATAAACAAGAATACCCATCATATTGTGCGCTGGCTCCAAACCCTCCGCTGTGCTGGGCAATGGCCATAAACGATCTTCCATCTTTATTGCGTCCATGCAAATACACTTCATTTGCTGGCGACCCACCATTAGAAGCAAGAATAGTCTCAGGCATAATTTTTTCCATTGCGGCAAAAACAATTTCTGGGAATAGATGTGATATCATCGTTCTTCCCCAAGTGGCTGCGGGAGGTCGAGAATTAACAACAGTTCCTTCTGGAGCGATTACTTTTATCGGCCTTAAACCGCCATCATTGTTTGGGATATAGGGATCTAGTGCTAGTTTAATGGGGTACGAAGAGTAAGATCTGGTCATGTTATAAGAGCAATTTATCGCCGCTCCGACCTCTCCTGAAGAACCAGAGTAATCTATTATTACTTCGTCATCTACAACTGTTATTTCGGCATTGATTCTAATCTCGTCTTCACAACCAGGAATTTTTGGTAGTACAACATTATTTTTATAAGAACCGTTAGGTAAAGCTGAGATTTTTTTACGAAGACTGGATTCGGTGCGATGGATCACCTCTGCTCCCAACTCTTCTAGCCCATCTAATTTGTATTCATCGAGTAAACTTTTAAGCCCTCGTGTACAAACATTATTGGCCACTAATTGGGCTCTTAGGTCTCCCAAAACCTTATCTGGTACACGTATGTTAGCTTTAATAAACTCAAATATTGTTTGATCAAGCTTCCCTTCTGAAAACAACTTAAGAATTGGGATTTTTAGTCCCTCTTCATACATGTCTTTTGATTCTAATGTCGACATGCGTCCACCCATGTCCAAATGATGAACGATACATAAGGTATAGCCGACGATTTTATCACGATGAAAGATCGGCGATGCAATTGATATATCGATGAGATGTCCACTTGCAATCCAAGGATCATTAGTAATTATTGCATCCCCTGGTTTTAAACTCTCTGGTGGATGCTTTTTTAGAAAGTTGCGCATTACCTCCGGAACTATCCCCAAAAAACCAGCTGTTGTAACAGTCGAGTGGGATAGCATTTGCGCATTGGTATCAAACAAAGCACAACAAAAATCATGATATTCTTTAACAGAGGGGGTGTACGCTGTTCGCATCAGACCCGTCGCTGCTTCGTCGACTATTGTTATTAGCCGGCTCCAGAGAATTTGTATAGTGATTGGATCTAGTTGCATTACTTAACTCTCCCCGATATTGGTATTTATCGATTGATCATCACTTTCGTTCTCATTAATAAAAGATTCGGCCAAATCCACTTCAAGACAACCACGGTTATTAACAGTTAATTTATCACCATCACCAATAACTGTTGTGGATTCACGTTCCTCTACAATTGCAGGGCCCATGATTAATTGACCTATACATAGATCGGTTCGTTCATATACAGGTACTATGGCAGTGCCAGTTTTTGATGAAACGTAAACCTCTCTCAATGATTTTGGTTCAGCATCCATGGTCGCAGTTGGTTTAGCAATATCAAGATGGGGCACGGGTTGGCTGACATAAACACGAATACTAGCTAGTTCTATTGGGTTTTCGTCATCCACTTTCCCGTAAAGTTCATTATATTCAGCCTCAAAACTTTCTTCCCAATCGGTTTTAAGTTTTTCGTTAACTGTGGGCTCTTCTATATCAATTTCCAAGGGATAATCCTGACCTGAATATCTCAAATCAACTGTTCGCCTTACCAATAACTCACTACCCTCTGGCATTAAAGAACGAGCTTCATGTTCTAAATCCTGATAAGCCTGCTGAATTTTTGTAAGATTAACATTACGTAAAATTTGTCGGATAGTTCTGCTACGCTCAAAAGCGACAGGAGCAGCTAATAATCCCAGTGAGGACATCACACCTGAAAATGGTGGCACAATAACTTTGGGGCAGCCTAACTTGCGCGCCAGGCCTAAAGCGTGGACAGGCCCGGCCCCTCCGAAAGCGACGAGAGATAGTTTGGAGGGTGCTTGCCCTTTCTCTGCGACATAAACACGTGCTGCAGACGCCATGTTTTCATTCACAATTTCATGAACTCCGGCTGCGGCTTCAATTGGTGTAAGTCCTGTTTTTTCTGAAAGGGTGTTTCTAATTGCCTGCTCAGCAGCGTCTCTATCAAGACGCATTTGGCCGCCAAGGAAGTAGTCAGGGTTTAGGTAGCCTAATAATAGGTCTGCATCTGTTACGGTTGGTTCTTGGCCATTCAATCCATAACTTGCCGGGCCCGGATCTGAGCCAGAACTATCAGGCCCTACCTGCATTAAACCTAGATCATTCACCCTAGCGATACTTCCACCCCCAGCACCAATTTCGAGCAGGTCATAAACCGGAACTGCTGCTGGTAAGCCACTTCCCATTTTAAAGCGATGTACTCGGTCAACTTCGTATGTTCGTGTTCTAGCTGCTCGACCATTTTCGATTATACAAAGTTTTGCGGTTGTTCCTCCCATATCAAACGATAACATCGGATCAATGTTCATAAGTCGTCCAAAATACGATGCTGCTTCTACGCCCGCAGCTGGCCCTGATTCAACAATTTGTACTGGAACACTCTTAGCTGTTTCAACCGTCGCTGTTCCCCCATTTGAGAGCATAACAAAAAGTCTGTTTTTGTAACCACGGCTCTTCAAGCCTTCTGACAGTTGATCTAAATATCCTTCGGCAATACCTTTCACATAAGCGTCAATAACAGTTGTTGATGTTCGTTCGTACTCCTTCGGTTCGGGGTGAACCTCATGAGATAGCGACAATATTACATTTGGTAACTCACTTTTTAATATCTCCCCAGCTCTTATCTCATGTGAGCTATTTTGATATGAATGAAGAAATGCCACTGCGATGGCTTCAACGTCAGCTTCTCGGAAAATCTCGGCTGCTTTGCGTACGCTTGCTTCATTAAGCGGGTTCAGCACCTTACCACTGGCTAAAATACGTTCTTCGGCACCTAAACGTAAATTTCTTGGAACCATTGGCTCCGGTAGGCGAATAAACATATCAAATATGTCGTAACGGACCTCGCGCGCAATTTCGAGAATGTCTGTGAAACCCTCACTCGTTAAAAGACCTGTTTTTGATCCTTTTCTCTCGAGAATAACATTAGTTATTAATGTAGTTGCATGAATAACTTCTTTTGCTTCAGTTAACATGTTCGGGATATTTTCAGATAAGAGATCAACTCCTTCGATCACAGTTTTTTCCGGAGCATTTGAAGATGTTAACATTTTTTCTACTTTGACTTCGCCAGAAACAGAATCCACCAAAGAAAAATCGGTAAAGGTTCCACCAATGTCGATACCCAGTCTATATCGAGACATTTTAATTCCTAACGTTTTTGCTGAAGCTTTAATTGAAGCTAATCTGATCCTAATTAGGTATTTTATAAATATAAGAGGCTCATATTAATAAGCATTATAAAAAAAAGTAAAGTCTTCAATATATTATAACTTCTATAGAACAAAAATATCTTTTCTCTGAAGAACATTGACAGTCCTAAGAGATAAGATTTACCGTTAGTATTTTAATCTAACGTTGTACATTAAAGTTATGGATTATTTTAATGAAGCCTTATGAGATAGCTGAGTGCTTGGGAAGTTTTCCTACTGCCACAATTTATGAGGCAGCAGGGAAGTTTGGTGATATGGGCCCGGAAATTAGACCTATCGTCCCAGATGCAGGGTTTAGTGCAATTGCATTTACTGTAAAAACTTTCCCCAGTGATACGACAGCAGTTATCCGTGCACTAGACAGTGCACCTGAGGGTTCGGTTTTAGTAATTGATTCTGGGGGTACTAATCGTGCTGCCGTTTGGGGGGGTACTTCTTCTCTAGTTTGCAGCATGCGTGGTTTAGTTGGCTGTGTAACAAACGGGTGTGTGAGGGACACTTCAGAGTTACTTAAATTGGGCGTTTCAGTTTATGCCGCTGGGATTGCTCCAAGAGGTACGCTAAAGAATCATGAAGGATGGTGTGGATTAACGGTATCTGTTGGAGGTGTTAGCGTATCTGCTGGTGACTATATTATTGGTGATAATGATGGTGTTGTGGTTGTTCCAGCCGAAAATGGTGAAAATATTTGTGAACTAGCCAGAGAACAACGCCAGAAAGAGGAAGAACGTGATAGAAGAGTTCGTAATGGAGAATCCTTGTCAACTATAATTGGTTTGGATAAAATTGGGTAGGAGCATATGGGCAAAACTATTACAGAAAAAGTGCTTTCTAGAGTAACTGGCAGAGATGTTTCCGCTGGTGAAATAATTTATCCTGAACCTGAGTTAATAACGGTACATGACTGGTATGTAGTTAACTTTGATAAAGCGCTTAAGGAACTTGGGGTTGAGAAACTTTACGACCCAGATAAATTAATTATATCTACCGATCACGAGCCAGTGGCTGTTAGTCCTCAGGCATCTGCGCGTCAAAAGCAAGTACGCGAAATCGTTAAAAAATATGGAATTAAGCATTTTTACGATTCTGGACGCGGAGGACATGGCCACATTTTTCCGGTTGAAATGGGTTATGTTAAACCGGGTATGTTTGTAGAGGCTTATGATGTCCATGTTACTAATTTTGGTGCGGTCGGGGCTCTTGCTATACCCGTTTTAATTGAAATCACTGAAGTGCTGGCTTGTGGCTCTGTATGGCTACAAGTTCCTGAAACAGTTCGAGTTAATCTTACTGGATCTTTGATTCCCGGTACTAACATGCGTGACGTTGCACAAAAATTAATTTGTGATCTAGGTGCAGAACGCGTCGATTATGCTGTCGTTGAATTTGGGGGAAGCGCAATGCCCTCAATTGATATTGCAGGCCGTCATACACTTTGTAATACACCAATTGATATTGGAGCAAAATCAGCAGTAGTGGAACCCGACCAGTCAACACTTGATTATTTAGCAGGAAGAGTTAATGGCCCTGTAGAGCTTATTTCTAGTGATTTGGACGCAAACTTTCGAGAGATTATTGACTATGATCTAAATGTTTTAGAACCTCAAATTGCTATACCCCCGACACCAGATTGTGTGGTGGGGGTATCTGAAGTCGCTGGCAAAGAAGTGCACCATGCCTTTATTGGTTCATGTGCTGCAGCTAACCTAAGTGATCTGAGAGCAGCAGCCGAAATTCTGAAGGGTAATCGAATTCATCCACAAGTTCGATTTATTATAACCCCAGGAACTCAGGAAATAATGTCTGCGGCTGAAGAAGAGGGTCTTATTGGTTTGTTTGCAGAAGCTGGGGCAATGATTACACAACCTGGTTGTGGCCCTTGTGCTGGTGGACGTATTGGAGGAATGACTGATGGAGAAACCTCGATAAATACAGGAACAAGAAATGATTATGGTCGTTTGGGAGCAATGAAATCTGAAATTTATCTAGGCAGTGCCTCTACGGTTGCTGCTTCGGCAGTTAAAGGGAAAATTACTGACCCAAGAGATTTTTTGAATTAATACTGGTTAATATTAGGAATAATTATGGATTGGATCTATAAAGGAAAGTGCTGGAAATTTGGTGATAACCTTGGCATTGACGGTGACGTTATGCCGTTACGTTTCGCATTAGAACGCGAGCTTGATAAAAATATTCTTCGAGATCATCTAATGGCAGGTGTTGATCCTGAGTTTCCCCAAAAAGTGTCCCCAGGCGATATAATCGTTGCGGGAAAACGATTTGGTCAAGGAAATCCGCATATTCAAGGATTTCTTGGCATAGTTGGACATGGGTTAGGTTTGGTAGCTGAGAGTATTCCAAGAGGTAGTTTTCGAAATGCTATAAACGCAGGACTACCCTTTCTAAATGGATGCGATGGGGTGGGCAATGATGTGGATACAGGGGATGACCTTGAAGTCAACTTTTTAACTGGAGAGTTTAATAATTTATCACGCAATATTACGCGGCAATATACGCCGCTGGATGCCAAACTTAGAGAAATCATACAGGCCGGTGGGTGGGCACCGAGTTTAGAAAAACGCCTCTCAAATGTGCGTTAGCATTAATCCTGGGGTTTCTATTTTACTATCATTTTAGTTTCTAAGTCATTAGATTAAATTATCAGCATAGAGCTGAAAAATCTTCTTGGCTTTTTCTTATGGAATAGATTTTTATGAATGATGGATTTGGTTATAGGATCGGTATAGATGTAGGAGGCACTTTTACTGATGTGGTCCTTATTAGCAATAAAACTGGTGAAACGTCTGTTACAAAAACTCTAAATAAACATGCAGATCGAGCAGTTACCGTTGTGGATTCTGTTGAGGTTTTGCTGGAAAAAACTGGGGTCGACGCCAGCAAAGTTGACTGTATCAGTCATGGAACCACTATAACTACTAATGCTGTTATTGAACGCAAAGGTGCTAAGACTGCTCTTGTAACAAATAAAAATTTTCGAGATATATTAGAAATTGGGCGTTTTGCTCGACCTGCTGATTTAATTTATCGTGTTCATGAAGATAAGCCCTCTCCATTAGTTCCGCGTTATTTGCGGTTGGGTGTTTCTTGTCGTATTGACCGAAATGGTAATGCTACTACAGAGATTGACGAAAAAGAACTTTCTAACTTGATCGAAGAGATCAGAACGCTAAACGTTGAGAGCGTTGCAGTCTGCTTCTTGTTTTCTTTTTTAAACCCCCTTCATGAAGAACGAGTTCGCAAAGAACTTACCGAAAAACTTCCGCATATTGATGTTGTATTAAGTAGCGAAATATTGAGAGAATTTCGTGAGTTTCCTCGAACTGCTACAACTGTTTTTTCTGCCTATGTTGCACCAGTACTTCGCAACTACATAACGGGTCTACTTAGTTTATTATCTATAAGGGGGATTAGTTGCCCTTTATACATTTTCCAGTCAAATGGAGGAGTATCCCAACCTGATATTATTATGCGCAATCCTGCATTGACCCTATTATCGGGGCCAGCGGGTGCTGTCGTCGGCGCCGCGCAGCTTTGCGGACAAGCCGGCTACAATGATCTTATAACGATGGATATTGGTGGCACATCCCTTGATGTTTGCTTGATTAATGATTCTACAGCAGAAGCAACCACTACTCGAGAGATAGACATGTTTCCAGTTGGAATACCGATGTTAGATGTCCATACGATTGGTGCTGGTGGGGGCAGTATCGTTAGAATTGATGATGTTGGTAGGGTAAAGGTAGGACCTGATAGTATGGGGGCAAATCCTGGTCCTTCTTGCTATGGATTGGGAGGCGATGAAACAACCCTAACTGATGTTAACTTTTTATTAGGCTTACTTGATGGGCAAACCTTTGCTAATGGAGAAGTACCTCTTGATATTGAACTTGCCAAATCCGCAATTAAAAAAAATATTGCTGACCCTTTGGGGGTAGAGATTCATACCGCTGCAGCCGGGGTATACCGAGTGGCTACAAATCAGATTGCTGAAGCAATACGAACAGTTACAGTTGAACGAGGAAGTGATCCAAGGGACTATTCTCTTGTAGCCTTTGGAGGCGGTGGCCCCCTTCACGCTTCAGCAGTAGCGCTTGAGTTAGGTCTAAGCCAAATAATAGTGCCTCGCCATCCCGGCCTGTTTTCAGCACGTGGCATTGCCACAGCGGATTTCAGTCATGACTACATCCAATCTATTGTCAGGTCTATCTCTGAAGTAGCTTACATAGAAATTGATAGTTCTATTACTGACCTAAAAAGGCAGGCGCTAGAGGACCTAACTGCTGAGGGAGTGCCTATAAATAGGCAGAAAATGGAACCAGCGCTAGATTTGCGCTATATCGGGCAAACGACCGAAATTACTGTACCTATAAAAAGTACAAGCAATATAAAGGAAAGAGAAGTTTTTGATGTCATTAGTCAATTTCATCAATTACATGAGCGCTTGTATTCATATAGTGTTGTTGATGAACCAGTTGAATTAGTCAATATTAGGCTTCGGGCCATTGGCACTGTTCCAAAGCCGCCTATATTAGAAATCAAAGGAAGCAGAGAGAAGCCATCGCCCGTTAATGAACGAGCGGTATTTATGCCAAACGGGGAAGATTCTAGATTAGTTCCAGTTTTTTATCGGGATCATTTAAAGCCTGGGGTTGAAATAAATGGCCCAGCTTTAATTGAAGAGCTTTCTTCAACCACACTTGTTCTGGATAAAATGAAAGTAACTGTTGATGCTTATGAAAACATAATTATAACTTTAGATAAAGTTGGTCAAAAACTATGAGTATTGACGCCTTCACCTTGGCAGTAATTCATAGCTCACTGATTGCAGTAGCGCGTGACATGAAAATTATGACTATGCGCACTGCTTACACTCAGCTTTGGAAAGAGCAGGGGGATCTCTCGTGTTGCCTTATGGATTCCAAGGGCGACATTATTGCACAAGATCCAAATGGTTTTCCAATACATGTCACTACAATGCCCCTTCAATTACAAGGAATGGTAGAGAAGATTGGACAAGACAGTTTAAGACCTGGAGATGTGTTAGCAACTAATGACCCATTTATTGGTGGAACTCATTTACCAGATGTTCTCATTGCAAGGCCCCTGTTTTACGATAATGAACTATACGCTTACGCGTGTAATAGAGGTCATTGGGCAGATATAGGCGGAATGGGTCCAGGAAGTTATTCTCCAGCAACATCAGATATTCATCAAGAAGGTATATTTATTCCCCCTGTGAAGCTTTTTGAAGCGGGTCAGCCGAATTTTGGTGTAATGGAGATGATTATGTCAAATATACGCAATCGCACGATAGGTAATGGTGATCTTCGTTCACAGTATGCTTCTTGCGAGACAGCAGAACGTAGGCTTGAGGCATTGATAGTTCGATATGGTCTGGAAACGTTAAAGAATGCAATGTCAGAGATTTTAGTACGTTCTGAGAAAATGACACGAGCTCGCATTACGGATTTTCCTGACGGCAATTATCATGCACGTGATTGCCTTGATGGTGATGGAAAAACAGAGAACAAAATTTGGGTGGATGTTGAGGTTACTATACGCGATAGCAATATCATGGTGGACCTTAGTAAAAGTAGCAACCAGTCTAAAGGTGGCATGAACTGCTCTCACTCAGCGGCTGCTTCCGCCGTTCAGTATGCAATAAAATCTATTACAGATCCAGAAAACCCTCCCAATGCAGGAAGTTATAAACCAATCATTGTAAAGACACGTCCTGGGTCGTTAGTAGATGCCCAAAAACCTGGTTCGATGATAGGATTTGGAGAGGTTTGTTATCGTGTACTGGATGCCACTATGACAGCAATAGCTGGTGCGATAGGTGAAAGAGCGATTGCTAGTGGTTCGGGCTCTACGGGCACAGCGGTTGTAGCTGGAAGAAAATCTGGTGGGAATGGAGAAAACTATTTTACAACTATTGAGCTTTCTTCAGGGGCCTATGGGGCAAGGGCCGGTAAGGATGGAATGAATGCAATCCGTTATGGTCCTGGTAATGCAGGACACATTCCTATTGAAGCAGACGAAATAGAAAATCCATTATTCTTTGAGGCTTATGAAATTTTACCTGATACAGGTGGTGCCGGGATGTATCGAGGAGGTAACGGTTTTGTAAGGTCGTTCCGTGTTGAAGGTGATGACGCACAGATTTGTCTTTGTGCCGATCGACATGAAACCCCGCCTCCGGGATTGTTTGGTGGTAAACCAGGAGCCGTTTCAAAATACGTTCTTAATCCCGGAACTAATCGTGAGCAGAAATTACCTAGTAAAACAGCCTATATAGACTTAGAGCCGGGTACGTTGGTAAGAGTTCAATCAGCTGGCGGAGGGGGATATGGTGATCCCCAGAAACGCGACCCCAAGCTTATAGCCGATGACCTAAGAAATGGTTACATAAGCTCTGAAAATGCTTTGGCTCAATATGGTTATACTCAAAAAAAAACAGATAAGACTTCTAGATAAAGCTATATCAGAAATAAATTATTAACATTGAAAAATAAAATTAGGAAACCTCCGAGATGGAGCCAGTAAAACAAGAACAATAGCTATGGAGGAATTAAAATGCCTTATGTAACCGCTACTGACGGTGTCGAACTATATTATGAAGAAACCGGATCAGGTACCCCTATAATTTTTGCGCATGAATTCGGCGGTGATTATAGGCACTGGGAGCCTCAGATGCGTTTTTTCTCGCGTTCACATCGTTGCATAGCTTTTAATGCGCGTGGATATCCGCCATCAGCTGTGCCAGAAGATCCAGATATGTATAGCCAGAACAATGCACGTGATGATGTGCTTGCTATACTTGACGGATTGGACATTGAGAAGGCACACATTAATGGTTTGTCGATGGGGGGGTTCGCTAGCCTACATTTTGGTTTTGAATACCCAGATCGTGCCTTATCACTAGTAGTGGCTGGCTGCGGTTACGGGGCAAAGTCTGACCATAAAGAACAGTTTGTTCGTGAGACAACTGAAGTTGCAGATCGAATGGAAAACGAAACGATGGCTGTATTTGGAAAAGTTTATGCCTTGGGTCCTACTAGAGTTCAATTTCAAAATAAAGATCCACGTGGTTGGCAAGAATTTGAACAGCAGATCTGCGAGCATTCAAGTATTGGTTCAGCTAACACTATGCGAGGTGTTCAAAGGCGGCGTCCCTCATTATATGATTTAGAAGATAAGATGCATGCCCTTAAAGTCCCCACTCTAGTAATAAATGGCGATGAGGACGACCCTTGCTTGGACGCTGGGTTATACATGAAGAGAAACATTGTATCGTCCGCTCTAGTTCTCCTACCTCGCACAGGGCATCTCTGCAATCTTGAGGAACCTATTCTGTATAATCAAATTTGTGGCGATTTCATGCAAAGAGTTGAATCTGGTAGATGGGAGATGCGTGATCCTCGTTCAATGACTACTGCTATTATATCAACTCCAGGAATGTAATTATGGACGAAAGATAAAGGTGCTTAAAGGAATTACATTTTGAAATTCACATTATCGGTAAATCATTACATTTGCGGTGATAAAATGTCTTTTCCAGATTTTGCAATGGCAGTTAGAGATGCTGGACTTGGATCTGTTGGTATTACCCAGAAGACGTTAGCTGAACTAGGTTTAGATTTAATCTCTAAGTGCCTTATTGATAATGACTTGCGTGTTTCATCTCTAAACAGTGCGGGTTTTTTTACTGGTACTAGTGCTACTAAAAGTTATTTTAGCAATACTGAACTTATTGATATAGCAGCAAAACTGAAAGCTGACGTGTTGTGTGTAATTACGGGGGGGCTTGGAAACCCTCCGATGCTTTTATCTGAGGCACACGGTAAAGTAAAAAAAGGGATTTCTGAATTAGCAAATCACGCTGCTGATAAAGGAGTTAAATTAGGTCTCGAGCCTATATACCCAGCTGATATTATAAGTAAGGGAAATATAAATTCTATTGCTAACGCGCTTAACCTTATTGAGCCATATGAAAATATGCAGTTAATCCTTGATGTTAAACATTCTTGGTGGGACCCAGATTTTGTGCCATTAATTAAAAATTTTCCTGAAAAAGTAGCATTGGTCCAATTATGCAATATCTATATTGAGGGCGGAGAGTTGAAAAGTCGGACTAATTTAGCTTCAGGATCTGTTGATATGTCACAGCTACTGAAAGAAATAATTAAGGGAAAGTATTGCGGAAATTTTGAGCTCGAATTATTTCCCAGTGATGTTGGAAACCGTCACCCAAAAGATTTAATTACCAACTTCCCTAAAGAGTTTTATCGTCTTATAGAATCAAGTTTAAATTAATTAATATGCAATCGTGCATGATCTGTCTGCCAACCAACTTTAATGTTTTGTCCTGATTCAATCTTGCTGTGATTCTCTCCACTAGATATTTTTCGCACTACTACCTCACTATTATCTGCCAATCGCACCAAATATGAAGTAGTTAGTCCCAGGTAAATAGTTTCTAGCAAAGTTGCAGGTATTACTTGCCAACCATCCCCATTAAAGTCATCTGATTCTATTAAGCTTAGCAGCTCTGATCGTATTGAAAATGAAACTTCTTGACCTAAATTTGACCTAGAAGAAAGAGCAGGAACATTAACTTTAGTGTAGCCTAAGTCTACGGTAAGATACTTTTCATTTGTGTCAGAAACTTTTCCGTCTAGCAAATTATTATCGCCTATAAATCCGGCAGTAAAGCGTGTTTGTGGAGTTTCATAAATATCTCGTGCAGTACCCTGTTCTACTAAATCACCATCAGCAATGATGGCGATACGATCAGCAACTGTTAAGGCCTCTTCTTGGTTATGAGTGACATGAATAAAGGTAATACCTACCTTTTCCTGAATACGCTTTAGTTCAATACACATGTCTTTGCGCAATTTTGCGTCTAAAGCTGCCAACGGTTCGTCCAGAAGTAAAATATCTACGTCTAAGACTAGGGAACGAGCCAGCTGGACACGTTGCTGTTGTCCGCCAGAAAGCTCATGAGGTTTGCGTTCGTTATACCCTTCTAGTCCTACAAGAGAGAGAATCCAATTAACTTTTTCATAGATTTCTGCCCTTGGCATTTTTCGAAGTTTTAAACCATAAGCAACGTTTTTTTCAACATTCATATGTGGAAATAATGCATAGCTCTGAAAAACCATAGAGGTTGGTCTTTTATTTGGTGGAAGGTGACTAACATCTTGGCCATGTAAAAATATTTGACCTGCTGTAGGACGGATAAAACCTCCGATTAAGCGTAAAAGTGTTGTCTTACCGCCTCCACTAGGTCCTAATAAAGCATAATATTGACCACTTTGTATTGAAAAACTCACTGAGTTTAAGGCGTTAACCGTCCCATATTTTTTGCCTAAATTAACAACTTCAACAGCGGTTTCTATTGGATTACTCATTTTATCAAAAATCCTGAGGTTATTATCTTAACATCCAGTTATTCAGACATAACTGGTTCGGCCATAGCACGGGCTTTTCGCTGAATATGTTCAGCTCTTAGAAATGTGTATGTCAGTACTGAGCCAATTACTATCATAGACACAATGCTCATAATTCCAGCCATTGCATAGGATTCGCCCGACATTCCTATATTAAGCATTTGTGCAACTAAGACGTTAGAAAAAGTGTCAAATCCGCCTTTAAGTAGACCAGTACGAACTGCTTCGTTAAAAGATAATATTGTTACAAATGCACAGGAACTAAATACACCAACCCTAATTTGTGGGAATTCAACTTGCCAAAAAGCCTGCCAAGCAGAAGCTCCACATGCCCGTGCTGCTTCAGTTTGTTGTGTACGATATCGTGACATTGTTATCAATATGACTACAAACGCATAAGGGTGTGTGTATATAATTTGCCCTATTAGCGCTGTTAAAAAACCTAGGTCGAACCAACCCTCTAACCAACCTATGCCTAATACCTCTGAGAGAAAGGTAAAGAAACCTGACAAATTTTTAAAAAACACTAGAAGACTTGAGCCCATTATATCTGCTGGAACAAATAGTGGGGACATCATTAAAGCCACAAAAGCTACTTTATGTCTTGACCTTTTATAAAACTTAGCTGACAGCAGGGCCATTGGAATGGTTGTCGCTACTGCACTAATAGCCAGATAAAGAGTCCATTTTATTGAGACTACAAGTAACTTATCCCCCAGTACAATTCTGTACCAATCAAATGTAAAGTCATAAATACGGGCCCCGAAACCGTGTTCGTTAAAAGATATGTAGATTGTATAAAAAACTGGACACATTAAAGCGAAAACTACACCTAATAGGTATAGCCATTTTAACCTGATCGTCCATGGGTTGGCAAAATTATCATACATATTAAATTCAACTAATAGGTTCTAGTACTTTTGTAAGGTCAAACAATCGATGACCTATATATAGTAGAAGCACAAGAGTAAGGATCATTATTGTGCTAATGGCCATGGCTAAAGGAAAATCAAGTGCAACAATAGCTTGGTTTGCGATCAATCCAGCATTAACAGCGCCAGGCCCTCCAAGGATCGTTGGTACCAAAGCCAAACCCATAGCATTTACGAATATAAATACACTTCCTGCAAAAATACCCGGGGCAGCGAGAGGTATGATGATGTCTTTGAATAAACGAACAGCGCCTGTACCTAGGTCATCACTGACCTCAAATATATAATTTTGCACGGCTTCTAATGCTAAAAACCCAGCAAATATCATGAATGGGAGGAATGACATCACATCGCCAATAACTACCCCTAGCGGTGAGAATAAAATAATAGTAATCGGTTCTGTTATAATGCCTAGATCAATTAATAAATTATTGAGTACGCCATTACGTCCTAGTACCGGGCGCATGGCAAAAACCCTAACTAATTCTGAAATCATGAAAGGCAAGATGAAAAGCAGTATTACTCTATGCTGTGCCGCTTGTGCAACACGACGGCGAACAAAGACTGCTATAGGAAACCCAATAATAAAAGATACCGTTGCTGCAACAGCTGAGTGTAGCATTGAAAATACATAATTCTCCGCTCGAGCTGAAGTAAAAAAGTTTTCGTACGCAAATAAAGTGAAACCTGGCTCCATCCAAAACATAGTGCGTTCAAATACACTCCAAACCACAGTAAGTAACATTGGCAGTGCAAAAAACATTATAAAAAACACAACGGGTATATAAAACACCCACTTCTGAAGACCATTTTCTCCAAATAGTTCTTGCAACCAAACCGAAGGGGCCGAGATATCTCGGCCCCTTCTTATGCTTGACATATTTGATGTCGTTTTGTTTTCTTTCACAGCGAGCTAGGCAGCTTGAAGCCGCGACCACCAGTCTTGATAAGCACGTATGTGGGTTGGAAATACGTTTTGCCAGGCGTTACCCTTCACAGCAAAGCGACTGTTCTTTCGGGTTAAAATATCTAATACTCTAGCCTGAACGTCTGGTGGAAAATCTTTTGGGTTGGCCTTAATGTATTCATCAACACCTGTCATTTGCGGTGCAAACCCAAGACCTGCAAGAGTACGTGCCCCAAACCAAGGTGATAAATAAACATTTGCTAACTTATAGTATAGCTCATCACGACCACGCCCACGCCCCCCTTTAGTCAACATAATCATGTTGTTCCAAGTTTGGTGTCCTTCCTTCATTGTTCCATATCTAATGTCGGCCTTATCACCCGTCTTACGGTTCGCAATAATTTGTATGGGCTCCCAACAAGAAGATAATAAAACCTCTCCAGTTGCTAAAAGTCCAACACCATTCTGGAAACCATCCCAGAATGTTCGGAATTGGCCTTTTTTCTTCCAATCAATAAGGAATTGACAGACGGCTTTTACCTCATCAGGTTTCATGTTTGATGGGTTCTCAATGTCTATTTTACCGGTTTCTTTGAGATAAATTCCCATATTTGTTAGAGTAGGGCCAAAGTCATTTTGCAACGCAACTCTTCCTTTGAACTGAGCATCAAACATCAATCCCCAGCTATCAGGATGAAAACCTAAAACCTTATAGTCATAGGCCATAGAATCTGCGTTAGAAATCATCGGTGTAGAATAAACCTTTCCTTCATAACGTATTGTGTGCGCGGCTAAACCGCCCTCATTATATACAGGAAGGATGTTTTTCCAGTTTGGAATTCTGCTAGTATCTAAAGGTACTATAGCTTTCTGAGATGCCATTGCATCTTCCATACCACCACCATTATCAGTAATAGCATCAAATAGCTTATTTCCGTCACCTACCACCATTTTCTGAATTGCTTCATCTGCTCGAGCACTTTTTGCTGTAGCAGCAATCTTTATACCGCCTTGCGCTGACATAGCGCTCCAGTCCTTTGAGCCCACCTGGTGAACACCAGGGTTCGCCCAAATCTTTAAAGCATCATCTGCAGCAAATACATTAGGTGCTCGGCCAACTGTTGCGGCTGCACCAACTCCTGAGGCAGCAGCATACATAAAAGCTCTACGTGTCCACTCCGATTGGTTCATTGATTTACTCCCCGTTTATTTTGTTTGTCCAAAAATTATTGATTATGCTATTTAATTAATGTTTTAGTACCTAGTGAATGTGGTTATATATAGGATAAAACCTAACTAAAGTATAGCACTCTAACTATCAAACCTAGCATCTGCTACCATAGTATTACATCATGGAAGTAATTAAAAAAAACTGAAGGAGGGGATGTCATGAAATATAAAAAAAATGAAGCAAAAGAAGCAGGCCTTGAAATTCTAAGAGGGGTCTGGACGGCTATGCCTTATTGCTGGGACTCTGACGATGAATTTGATGATAAAGCAAACAGCAGCAATATGGAGCACATTATCACCGGGCTTAAGATAGATGGGCACTACTGCTCAGGTAATATTGCCGAATTTTGGTCAATGCCAAATAATGAACGTATGCACGCTCATGAGTTAATGATTGACGCAGCATCGGGTCGAATACCTCAAATAGCA
>JAQWSA010000069.1 GCA_029243445.1 Alphaproteobacteria bacterium | reverse complement strand
TTGGCTCTCGTTCAAAAGAATTATTAGGTGTCAGCCTTGGGGAGGAACTGGCTATGATCCAGTTCCACTATTAACAGAACCACTTCATAAACATTGCTCATTATCCCAAAAAGCAATAAAAAAACTATCTACAGATTGATTAGAAATATGGATAATAAAAATCTATTTATGGCGATCGCTGTTTCTCTAGCTATATTGTTTGGCTGGCAATTTTTTGTTGAAGGACCTCGTCAAGAAGCACAGTTGGTTGAACAAGAACGTCAAGCTGCAATTATGAAAGAAAACATCAAAGCCAACGGCAAATTGGCTACAGATGGTAGTATCCAATTACCTCCTGCCGTTCATAATAATATGATGAATGCCAACACAAAACCTCGAAATGAGGTTATTTCTGCAAACCAGCGGGTAAAACTAACATCAAAAAGTCTGAGTGGTTCAATTAATTTGGACAACGGCCGTATCGACGACATAGTAATGGAAGAATATCGTAATAGTATTGATCCTAATAGTAACAAAATTACTCTTTTATCTCCCACTGGATCATTAAATCCATACTTTGCAGAATTTGGCTGGATTGGTAGTGAGGGAACATTTGGAGGTAGTGGAACAAACTGGCGAAGTTCTTCTTCAACCCTTACACCAACTACCCCTGCAGTTTTAACTGCAGAAACAAAAAAAGGTTTGGCTCTTAAACGCACTTATTCATTAGATGATAAATTTATGTTTACTATTGTGGACACAGTAAAAAACAATAGTGATAAACCAATATACCTCCAGTCTTTTGCCCGACTGGTGCGGGTTAATACGCCCGACACTCTAGGTTTTTTCATTCTTCATGAAGGTCCAATCGGGGTAATAGACGGCACTCTGCAAGAAATAAAATACAGTAGCCTAAAAGATGACTACGATTTAGATAATAGAAAACCGCAGCCAACTACAACACCAACAACGGGCGGTTGGCTAGGTATTACCGATAAATATTGGTTGGCTGCAGTAATCCCCGATCAAAATGTTCCCGTTAACGCCAGTTTTTCGTACCAAGAAACATCTAGCGGTGCAGACCTCTATCAAACTGATATTCTAGAGAAAAACGTTCATACTGTTATGCCAGGAGCTTCAGTTGAAGTTACTAATCGTTTATTTGCAGGGGCAAAAGTGTTTGATACACTAACTGAATACCGTGATAAACAAAACGTTCCTCGTCTAGAAATGGCAATTGACTTTGGTTGGTTTTTCTTCATTACCAAGCCCCTACTCCAAGTATTAATTGTTATAGCCGAACAACTTGCAAATATTGGTATCAAGGCAAATTTTGGGATTGCTATTTTGGTTGTAACCGTAATTCTAAAAATATTTTTCTTTCCGCTAGCAAATAAGTCATACAAATCCATGAGTAAAATGAAGGCTTTGCAACCTAAGATGACAGAGCTTCGAGAAAAATATGGTGACGACAAAAGAAAAATGCAGCAAGAACTTATGGGCATGTATAAACGGGAGAAAGTAAACCCCGTATCTGGCTGCCTTCCTATGGTACTACAAATACCAGTTTTCTTTGCCCTTTATAAAGTTCTGTTCACTTCAATTGAAATGCGTCAGTCACCATTTTACGGTTGGGTACACGACCTCTCTGAGCGAGATCCAACAAATATATTTCAGTTGTTTGGGTTAATACCGTGGGATGTTCCATCATTCCTTGCGGCTGGTACTAGCTTTATTGCCTTAGGTCTTTGGCCCTTGTTCATGGGGATATCGATGTTTCTACAGCAAAAACTTAATCCAGCTCCAGCTGACCCAATCCAGGCACGTATGTTTATGCTGATGCCTATAATGTTCATGTTTTTCCTAGCAAACTTCCCTGTCGGCTTAGTTATTTACTGGACCTGGAATAATCTTCTATCAGTCGCTCAACAATATGTAATCATGCGCCGCATGGGGGTTTCAATTGGCGGAGGGACTATAAATAAAGGAACTAAAACGACTTAGTCCATGCATAAAAGCAAACAGAATCAAAAAGAAATAAAACCTGTATTACAATATCCAGAAAACGAATTGTCATATGGCCGATGGCTTTTCTCGCAGCCATGTATGTTTCTTCGAGGTGTCAAAAACGTTGAAAACCTAGAGAAACCGAGCTTGCCTGAAATTGCATTCGCCGGTCGATCTAATTGTGGTAAATCAAGCCTACTAAATGCCTTAACTGGCAGAAAATCTTTAGCCCGCACAAGCAAAACTCCTGGCCGTACGCAACAGTTAAACTTCTTTGACCTAGGGGAAAAACTATGGCTCGTTGATATGCCCGGTTATGGCTATGCTAAAGCTTCTAAAAAAGATATAGCTGAATGGAACCAAACCATTCATGAATATTTAAGAGGACGGCCAACCTTAAGAAGGTTATGCGTTCTAATTGATAGCCGTCATGGAATTAAATCGAATGACTTAGAAATAATGGCCATGCTTGATTCTACTGCCGTGAATTACCAAATAGTACTTACGAAAACTGATAAATTGTCTTCTAATGCTCTTATAAAGTGTATAGAGGTTACTACAGACTCTTTAAAAGCTCATCCTGCGGCGCTTCCCAATCCAATAGCTACAAGCTCGCAAAAGGGGTTCGGTATTCAAGAGTTACGTGCGGAAATAGCTGCGCTAGCAAACGATGGACAGATTGGTTAAAGTCTAATTTTGATTGAGCATGATAAGAGAAATATATAACAATGGCAAAAGAGACTGAAATGCCAAATTCAAATATTTTAGCCAAAGCAGAGGTTTTATCTGAAGCGCTGCCTTTTATGCGGCAATACTCAGGAAAAACGTTTGTAGTAAAATATGGCGGACATGCAATGGGCGATCAAAAACTTTCATCCTCATTTGCTCGTGATGTCGTATTATTAAAACAAGTTGGTATTAATCCCGTTGTCGTGCACGGCGGAGGACCCCAAATAGGAGCTATGCTTCAACGGCTAAAAATAAAGAGCGAGTTTGTAGACGGGCTTAGAGTAACAGATCACGATACAGTAGAAATTGTAGAAATGGTGTTATCAGGATCTATAAATAAATCCATCGCAGCAGAGATTAACGCGGCTGGTGGTCGCGCAGTTGGTATATCAGGTAAAGACGGTAATCTTATAGAGGCTAAAAAAATAAAACGTAAAACGAAACTTACAGATTCGAATATAGAAAAAATTCTTGATTTAGGTTTTGTTGGTGAACCAACTAAGATTAATGCTCAATTACTTGAAGATTTAGCAAAATCCGATCTAATACCAGTGATTGCCCCAATAGGTACGGGCAGCGGCGGTGAGACATATAACATCAATGCTGATACGGCTGCAGGTGCCATAGCAGCGGCTATCGAGGCTGCTCGATTATATATGTTAACTGACGTATCAGGAGTACTAGATGAGGTTGGACAGCTAATTCCAGATATGAACACCGAAGAAGCCAGTCTACTCATTAAAAAGGGTACAATAAATGGTGGCATGATACCTAAAGTGGAAACGTGCGTAAATGCTGTAAAGGAAAACGTGGAAGCAGCAGTTATCCTCGACGGAAGAACCGAACACGCTCTCTTGCTCGAGGTTTTCACTGAACACGGTGTTGGCACAGCTATCTGGCCTGGATAAAAAATAATCACATCTAATCAACCTAATAGAGGATTATTAGAAATATTTTTCTATTTACGAATGAAGTATATATACTTCATTACCATTATTTGTAGGTCTATATACCAATGAAGAGTTCTATATCCATCTATAATTCAGAGTTCTGGTTATTTGACCTAGACAATACCCTATATCCTGCTTCAAATGGACTTATGGCAGATGTTTCATCAAGGATGACCAAATTTGTTTCTAACAAACTCAACATACCCAGAGATGCAGCGCTCACTGAACAAAAAGAATTATACAGAAAATTTGGCACAACGCTTAGCGGGCTAATGAAAAAATATAAAGTAGACCCGCATGATTTCTTAGATTTCGTTCATGAAGTGGATTACACTATAGTTCAACCCGACCCTAGATTATCAGAGTTGTTAGAAAACTTACCTGGTAGAAAATTAGTATATACAAATGCTTCAGCTAATCATGCTGAGCAAGTACTAAAACGTCTGCAGATTACTGATCAATTTGAAGGCATCTATGATATAGCAGCAGCCGAATGGCACCCAAAACCAGTACAAGAATCTTACCAGACACTTATTGAAAAATATGACATAAACCCCAAATCCGCTGTAATGGTTGAAGATATTGCAATTAATTTGCAACCAGCAGCTCTAATGGGAATGACCACTGTGTGGATAAATCATCTAGAAGAAGATCCGCCGATATGGACAATACCAATTACTGGTAGTGATTATGTTCATCACGAGATCAATAATTTAAATAATTGGCTAAATTCTTTTATTTTATAAATAACGTTGCTTGTATAACGTTGACAGAAGCCCTCCAGTAACCCCATTTAAATGGGATATATAATTATTATTAGATCAATACTCAATTGCGCGAGGATAAGATGACGATTAGCGATTTACAAAATTCCATAGAAAGTGCTTGGAATGACCGAGAGAATATAAATGTTAATACCGATGGACCAGCAAGACAGGCCGTTGAGAGTGCGCTTGAATTACTAGACCAAGGTGTACTTCGCGTAGCTGAGAAATTGGAAAAAAACTGGGTCGTAAACGAATGGTTAAAGAAAGCTGTATTATTATCTTTTAGTCTTAACGATATGGATACTATTACCGGTGGACCAGGTAATAATACTAGCTGGTGGGATAAGGTGCCTTCTAAGTTTGCAGGGTGGAATGAAGAAAAATTTAAAAGCTCTGGTTTCCGAGCAGTTCCAGGTAGCATAGTCAGACATTCAGCTTATATAGCGCCAGGTGTAGTTCTAATGCCCAGCTTCGTTAACTTAGGAGCTTTTGTGGATACTGGTACAATGGTTGATACTTGGGCAACCGTAGGGAGTTGTGCTCAGATAGGTAAAAATGTCCACTTATCAGGAGGTGCTGGTATTGGAGGCGTACTGGAACCTCTACAAGCTGGACCCGTAATTATCGAGGATAATTGCTTCATCGGTGCTAGATCTGAGGTAGCTGAAGGTGTTGTGGTAGAAACTGGTTCTGTGCTATCAATGGGTGTTTACCTGGGAGGGTCAACCAAGATTGTTGATCGTGAAACAGGTGAAATATTAATAGGTAGAGTACCAGCATATTCTGTTGTAGTTCCGGGAACACTTCCTGGGCGTTCTCTACCAGATGGCACAAACGGACCAAGCCTTTATTGTGCTGTAATTGTTAAGCGCGTCGATGAACAAACCCGCTCAAAAACGTCTATAAATGAATTATTGAGAGACTAAGTATATAAGGCTCACTTCAAAATACTATGACCAAGAAACAACCAATCCTTATTGATCCTATAGATCTTGCTCAGTCTTTGATTAGGTGTCCAAGTATTACTCCGCTAGATGCCGGAGCTATAAATGTTTTACGTAAATCTTTAGAATCATTAGGCTTCAAATGCAATGTAAAGCGTTTTTCATCTGATGGAAACGACGAAGTTACCAACTTATATGCCCGGTTAGGCACTAGCGAGCCTAATTTCTGTTTTGCAGGACATACCGACGTCGTGCCAACTGGTGCAACCGAAAATTGGAATAATGATCCTTTCGCAGGTAATATAGTTGATGGAAATTTATTTGGTCGAGGCGCTGCCGATATGAA
>JAQWSA010000068.1 GCA_029243445.1 Alphaproteobacteria bacterium | reverse complement strand
GATTGAACTACCGATTCCACAATCACCATCTGTAGCAAAAATATTACCTGCACTAATTGTTGAAAAAACACTTTATGTGTCTAGCCAGGTCACGACGTGAAACGGTGATCTTCGTTATATTGGTAAGGTCGGAAAAGATTTTAATATAGAACAAGGAAGAGAAGCAGCTAAACTTAGTGCATTAAATGTCCTGACCCAGGCAAAAAAACCCTTGATGGTGATCTCGATAGTATAAAAAGGCTAATTAATTTATGAGGTTTTGTGAATGCACCCCCCAATTTTTCAGATATACCTGAGGTGGTGAACGGTGCATCAGAACTAATGATTGATATATTTGGAGAAGCTGGCATGCTCACACGAACAGCTGTAGGTGTGGCCGTAGTGCCATTTAATGTCGCCATCGAAGTCGAAGCAGTTTTTACTATAAAGTAATTATGTACAACGCCTATGCTAATATATTTTTTAAATTTATTATATTATAATTGCTATATATTTATAAAAAACATATGTGACCTAGAAATTAAATAAAATTATATTGTTGAACCTTATGACATCAAATAACAAACAATCAAAAATATCGCATGCAGCGCCTCTGACTCTTCATCATGAACGTGTGGATTCCAATTGGATAGATTATAATGGCCATATGAATCTCGCGTACTACATGCTGGCATTTGATCATGCAACTGATGCTTTTTTTGACTATATTGGAATTGGTATTGATTATCTTCAATCGAGTAAATGTTCTACATTTACACTAGAAGCCCATATCACATATGAAAGAGAATTGATGGAAAATGACCCAATGAGGTTTGAAACCCAACTTCTTAATTTTGATAAGAAACGTCTACACTATGTTCATATGATGTATAATGCAGACAAAAACTACTTGGCTTCCACGAATGAGCTGATTAGCCTCCACGTTGATATGAAAGAGCGTCGTTCTAAAAACATGCCTGAGTTTATAATTAATAAACTTGATCAAATAGCAATCAGCCATAAGTTATTAACTCCTCCAACGCAAACCGGTCGGATAATATCTATTGACCGGTAAATTTATGAATTCCACTGTAAATAATTATTATAATTCATCATTTTCTCACATAGGACTTGTTGGGGAATTAGCAGAAAAGTGGAAACTGTTATGTTATTTAGAATTTGCAATTGTATTAGGTGAGCCTTACCAGGAGCTACTCGAATGCACAGTTAATATTAGTAAAAGAGCTAAAACGCGAGCTGGAATCGCGTATATTAGCGATCGTAAAATAGTTCTCAATGCAGCTTTACTTAAGCCTGGTCGTGAAAAGGATAGAGATGATACTTTCTTACATGAATGTGCGCATATCCTAGCAGACTTGCATCATGGTTATCCTTGCAAACATGGCAAACTATGGAAAGAAATGATGGAATTACTAAGTCAAAAGCCTGAGACTAGACATAACCTAACGTATTTATCGAGAGAGGCTCATGCAGTAACTATTTGGAAATGCACGCGGTGCAATCAAAAATATCATTTTGTTCGTCGCCCACGTCGAAAAATTAATAATAGCTATTGCCGATACTGTGGTCCTAAATTAGGTGTATTAAAATCTATCCCTATTACCAAGGATGGTTGTGACTAAATGATAAAAAAAGATAATAAAGTAAGTGTTAGAAACCCTATTAACTTGAGGTTAGCAGTATGGCAATTTGTCCGTATTATGGTGCAGCTTGAGACTTCCTCAAGAGCGCGAGGGCATAAAAATGCACCCACTTTGTATAGTTATTGGAGACCAGCCTGGCAAGAAATAGATAACAGGCTAACTGAAACAGGAAAATCTGACGCTAATGCTTTTTCAGATTTAATGATGGAACAAGAAGTGGTTTTAGACTGCCGCAATAAAACAGAGCTTAACGAATTATTCCGCACTCTCGAAAATGTTATTAATCAGCTTAAGGCTGAGATCAAAGCTGCTTCTGGTAATGCTCGAGTTATCACTGATCTGAAGTTTGAACGGACTGAACTAGAAACATTACTCAGGAGATTAAGAAAAATAGGAAAATCAGAAAGTAAAAACCATAAAAAGATACAAAAAAATATTTTAGATAATACTAATTAGAAATATTAGGTGAGCTAAATAACTCATACTGAAAAATTTCTAATGCTTCATCAAGCGTCCGACTTTTATCCTTGTTTTCCGGCTTTTCTTGCGCCAAAGACGCTTCAGATAAACGCCTGTATATATCTGCTGCCGCGCGGTGAAAGCCGCCTGGCAGGCCAACCGAGTCAAAGCTAAGGGCAATTTCATCCATTTCTCCTGACCATCTCCCAGCGTCAGTGCTCAACCAAGGTAATCTAGATTCCATCCTACCATAAGCAGCTTCTTGGCTATTAATAAATTCAGTCTTTAACTCCTCATAAACACCCATTTTCTTTCCTGCGAGAAGTGCTGCTAAATCTAAAGCCATAGTTCCTTTGGTTAAGGCTGCGTAGCACATCTTTAGTGCTGAAGCGCGGCCAATTTCTGAACCCAGGGATACAAAATTTAAGTTAGGGCCACTTAAAGATAATAAGGTTTCAGATTCATATCCACTTGAATACATTCGAGTTATTATATTTTTACCTGGGGGCGGGCCGATAATACTTCCATCAATAAATGCCAGTCCACTTTTATTAAATACTCCGCCAATTTCTTTTGAAGTACCAGGAGCTATTGCATTAAAGTCCGCATAGACAGTCTTTGACCCTGTTTTATCAATAATATTACATGATAAAGACGCAAATCTAAGTGCTTCATGAGGAGGCATAATTGATAGGAATAAGTCAGATTCTTTTATCAAGTTTTCAAGTGAACCAACATCTTCTAACCCCCCTAGCTTAGCAAGCTTACAGCTTCGCTCGCTTCTTCCGATAAGAGCTGTAATAACCCTAAACCCTTCCTTGATCAGGGCTCGGCCTACAGCATGGCCCATATCACCAGTCCCCATGATTGCGATAGTATTTATACTCAAGAAACTTATCCCCTTTTATCTGCGATTCAATGTAATGTTTATTTTTATACAACCTAAATATTTACTGAGAAATGTTTATAAGACGTAATACACTATGATTATAATTTAAGCTGGAGTATATTGCATGTCTGCTAATAAACTAGTTGAGCCTGAATGGCTTGAAGAGCATCTCAACGACCCCAAAATCAGAATTTTAGAATTTAATTGGAATGCCACGGATGCATATGATTCTTGGCACATTCCTGGAGCACAAGGGTGGTACTGGAAAGAATGGCTATGGGATGATTTGGTTCGTGACTTTCCATCACCAGATGTTTTTGCAGAACGTTGTTCAGCCAGTGGTATTAAAAATGACACTACAATAATTTGCTACGGTGAACCTCCTCAATTCGGAACCTATGGCTGGTGGGTTATTACCTATATGGGTCATCCCGACGTTCGCGTTCTTAATGGTGGTCGCGTTAGATGGGAAAACGAAAACCGCCCTACAACAAATAAAATTCCGGAAATTATACCTACTAATTATACCCCCAATACTCGGATTAATCTTAGTATGCGAGCGAATAGAGATGATATTCTAAATAAGCTTAATAAGATTGCTAATGAAGAAGGTACAGTTCTACTAGATCACCGTTCCCCCGAAGAGTATAAAGGTGAGCGAGTAAACATGTTAGGGGTTCCAGACGTTGGAGCTGAGCGTGCAGGTCGAATACCAGGTGCGAAACATTTATACTACGCAGATCTACTCACAGACGATACAAGCTTCAAAACAATTGAAGAATTAAGACAATTATTTGAAGAACGCGGTGCAACCATAGAGAAAGATATAATTTCCTATTGTAGGCTAAGTCACAGAGCAACATTAGCATACTTTGCAATGACTGAGATTCTAGGTTATGAGCAAGTAAAAAGCTACGATGGTTCATGGACTGAATGGGGAAGTATCGTAGGGGTACCAATTGAAAAATAAGAAAAGTAAATAGATTAACTAGCATCCACGAGGAACAAAATGACTTTAAACGGGCCAGGGGTCGATAGGTATCCTGTTCTATTCTCTCCAAATAAGATAGGAAGCTTAACGCTGAAGAACCGTGCAATTGTATCACCAATGACACGCACAAGTGCAACCGAGGAGGGCTTTGTCACAGAACAGATGGCTGACTATTACGCAGAATATGCACGCGGTGGTTGGGGACTAATAATGACAGAGGGAACTTATATAGATTACAAATATAGTCAGGGCTATACTTTTCAGCCAGGTATAGCGGATGAAGCTCAACAGGAATCGTGGCGCAAAGTAGTTGATGCCGTACATGCCGAAGGCGTTCCCATATTTATGCAACTATTTCATTGTGGAGCTATTAACCAGGGTAATAATTGGGTTGAGGGATCTATAGCTCCCTCAGTGGTAAAGCCTAAAGGAGAACAGATACCACGCTATCGTGGAGCAGCCGGGGGGTTTCAGACGCCCAGTGAAATATCTCGAGAAGAAATGGTAGATGTAGTAAAGTCTTTTGGTGACGCAGCTCGAAGAGCTAGTGAAATAGGTTTTGATGGTATTGAAGTACATGGTGCAAATGGCTATTTACCCGATCAATTCCTTACTGTTTATACCAATTTACGTAAAGATGAATATGGAGGAAACATTGAAAACAGGGTTCGTTTTCATTGCGAAATAATGCAGGCAGTTCGGGAAGCCGTACCTGAAAAGCCTGTAGGTGTTCGCATCTCACAGACCAAAGTAAATGATTACGAATATGTTTGGCCTGGCGGAAAAGAAGATGCCAAAGTAGTTTTTTCTAAAATAGGTGAAACTGGTATAGATTTCTTTGATTGTAGTGCTCATCTTGGGGTTACACCAATATTTGAAACTAATAATAGTCTATCAGGCTTAGCAAAGAAATACTCAGGCCTACCTGTTATGGCCAATGGAAAATTACAAGACCCTAATCTTGCAGAAGCAGCACTAAATGCCAATGAAGGTGATTTTATAGCTATCGCAAAGGGGGCTCTAGCCGACCAAAAATGGCCTGAAAAAATAGCTGATGGGGAAAATCCAGTTCCATTTAACCCTGGAATGATAATGCCCTATGCCACCCTTGATTGTAATGAGTCTTTCTGGACAAATAATCCCGATGGTATCAGTAAAGAAAAAATTATAGGACGAGACGCCGCCGAGGGTACATAAAATAATTTTAATTATAAAATAGATGATACTTTAAAGGAGAAAACACTATGGCTGAAGCTTTTATCTGTGACGCTGTTAGAACACCGTTTGGTAGGTTTGGTGGAAGCCTCTCCAGTGTAAGAACTGATGATTTGGCAGCAGCACCACTTAAGGCGCTTGTAGCTCGTAATGCAACTGTGGACTGGGATGCTGTAGACGATGTTATTTATGGTTGTGTAAATCAAGCTGGGGAAGACAATAGAAATGTTGCCAGAATGGCGCTTCTTCTCTCAGGTTTACCAACCGTCGTTTCAGGGGCTACCGTAAACCGTCTTTGTGGATCTGGCCTTGAGGCGTTAACTGCGGCGGCGCGTGCTATACGTACAGATGAAGCTGAGATGGTTATTGCAGGTGGCGTTGAAAGTATGTCCAGAGCTCCTTTTGTTATGCCAAAGGCAACCGCAGCTTTTTCTCGTAACTCTCAGATAGAGGACACGACTATAGGATGGCGATTTATAAATCCTAAAATGAAAGATGAGCATGGAATAGATTCGATGCCGGAGACTGCCGAAAATGTATCAGTAGAATTCCAAATAAATCGTGCAGATCAAGATGCATTTGCCTACCGTTCGCAAATGCGAGCTAAAAAAGCACAAGAAAATGGAAGACTTAAAAAAGAAATTATTCCTGTATCAATCCCTCAACGCAAAGGGGATTCCAAAGTAATTGAAGTCGATGAACACCCCCGTCATGATACCTCTATTGAAGTGTTGGGAAAATTGCCAACCCCTTTCCGAGATAATGGCACCGTTACGGCTGGCAACGCATCGGGAGTAAATGACGGGGCATGTGCAATGATAATAGCGTCCGAAAAGGCTATAAATAAATACGGATTAAATCCTCTAGCTCGTATAGTTGGGACAGCAACTGCTGGTGTGCCTCCCAGAATTATGGGTTTTGGACCAGCGCCTGCAACTCATAAATTGTTAGGACGACTTGGGATAAAAATAAGTGATATTGATGTGATTGAACTTAATGAAGCCTTTGCCGCACAAGCTCTAGCGGTCACCCGTGACCTTGGAATTGCCGATGATGCAGAATATGTTAATCCTAATGGAGGTGCCATTGCATTGGGGCATCCTCTCGGAGCGAGTGGAGGTCGGCTTGCAATGACTGCAGCCTATGAACTCCAGGAGCGCAAACAAAAATATGCGCTTTGCACGATGTGTATTGGTGTAGGACAAGGAATAGCTACTTTGCTAGAAAGAGCTGCGTAAATTCATCTATTAGGCTCATCTGACGGGACAACAAGATCTATTTCATCATGTTCCATTATAGTGTTTAGGTAGTAATCTTTATCATCCAGAAATAATTGTCTTGTGACTCCCTCAATAACCCTCGGTATTCCGTAACGCATAGTGGTTACCGAACTACCGGTCATGCCTAAGCTAATTAGTGTGCCTATTGTAAAGCAGTGGATATGATGAAGGTACGGAGCTTCACCTGGATGTTTTTCAATAAATTCAAAATTCTTCCCAAGATATGGATACGAAGCTGCAGGAACATATTCTTCACCTGGTAATGGAGTAAACCTATCCGCCCACAAAGCAATTTTCTCTGACAACAAAGAAGTTTCCGTCCGTAAACTAAAATCATTAATATGACCGGTCGCTGCTATTATAAAATCTACCAGATATTTATGTCCCCCATAAGTTTCAATTAATATATCATTCCCATTAATACCACCTAATGAAACATTTTTCCAAGCAGCACCCTCATGCATTTGAAAGCCTTTAAGGTCATGAGCTCTATCAAATGATTCTTGTGGTGGGGGTTGGTGGGTTTGTAAAATATGTACCGCGATACGCCAACGTTCCAAATCGCTAAAGTCAGAAAAATGTTTCAAATAAGCTATATCGTCAAATGGCTTGTGCGCGTTTATTTTGACTATCTCACGTCTTCTGACGAATACATGTGCCTCTTTCGCTCCGGCTTCTAACGCAGTTGCCGCGTTGTCAAAAGCACCTGCGTTGGCACCCAGAACGGCTATTCTTTTTCCCTTAAGTAAATTAAAATCAATTTCACGATTTGCCTGTGAGTATCGGTCCTCGGGTAACGCTTTTTTAATCAACTCGGGAACATACCATTCGCCGCAGCCTTCCAAACCATTTGCCAAAATAACTTCTCTCGCAAAAACAATCCCATTTTTACCTGAAACACCAGTTGATTTCAGAGGAACCTTGATCAAACTGCTACTAGAATTTGGCTCATCCGCTTGTAAGGGACCCGCTTCTGTTTCATTCCATACTGGTACGTTAAGAACACCTCTGTACCAAGTCAGATACTGATGCCAGTCTAATGTAGGGAACCTCTCTAACACATCCCAGGCTTTAGACCCATATTTAGCAGTGTACCAAGCGCGAGGAGTCAGAGATGGAATCCCAAGGTCAGGACCTGTTAAATTAAGCGCTGTTCTTAAATGCTGCATTCGAGCGTAGCTATTCCAGGGACCCTCCTTGCCCTCTGGTTTCGAGTCAATTGCAATAACGTTATCTATGTTTTCCCTTTTGAGGGCGAACGAAAGGGCTAAACCGCTCTGACCGGCACCAATTATTAACACATCAAAGACTGGCGCCCCAGAATGGTGATGTCGTTTCACGACCCAAGGCTTTTTGGGGTGATCTAACAAGTTTAAATCGATAAGAACCTGTTCACTAAGTTTTTTTAATTTTTTTGTTTCTTGTAAATCTTCAGGCATGAATAACTCAAACTTACTAATTTATTAACATATATATAGCAAAATATTGGATCTGAAAGCGCCCCTTGGGTGGTAGAGTTCTAACTTCATAAAAATGTCGCTGCCCCAACAGATTATCCTTTTAATCCATTTACTAATCTCACCAAGGAATCATATGTTATTAGGAGTAAGGCTATATTTAAATTAGATATTAAAATAAAAATTTTTCTAAATTAAAATAACTTTTCTACAAATTATCTAGTATAATATACAGGTAAAATTAATTAAATATAAACACTAAAAATAATAAGTTTATCTATAGATCTCATGCTTACTACAAACCTAGGATTCTAATATGCGTCCGAATCGTCTTAAAAATATA
>JAQWSA010000067.1 GCA_029243445.1 Alphaproteobacteria bacterium | reverse complement strand
TAATAAATTAGAACTAGAAATGCTTATTTTTATATTAAAAGTATGCTTCGAAAAATAGGGGAGATGAATTTGGCTCAGATGACAGGCGCACGTTTTATTGCTGAAACCTTAAAAGGATATGGAACAACTCATGTTTTCTTTATGCCTGTGTTTGGAATTCTCGCACTTAAAGAATTAGACGAGCTTGGCATAAAACGCGTAATGGTTCATGGGGAAAAGCCCGCTGCATATATGGCCGACGGTTATGCACGGATAGCTGGAAGAGCTGGTGTCTGCATGGCACAGTCAGTAGGAGCGGCAAATCTCGCAGCCGGTCTTCAAGATCCATTTTTAGCTGGATCCCCTGTGCTTGCCATGACAGGTAGGCGTGCCCAAGCACATCAACAACGCCACTCATATCAAGAAGTAGATCATCGTGGACCGTTTGATGCTGTCACTAAATATAGTAATGCAATTACTAAGGTTGATGAACTGCCCCATGCACTTCGTCAGGCCTTACGTGAGAGCGTAAGCGGTGGTCCCGGTCCAGTGCATCTCGACTTTGACGGTATAATTGGACAGGATGTCTTAGATGTTGAAAGTGATTTAGAGGTTATAGTTGAGGAACAATTTAAAAATATTCCTCCATTTCGGCCGCAGCCTGATTCGGATAGTATTGCTGTCTTTTTAAAAATTATTAATGAAGCAAAAAAGCCAATAATAGTTGCTGGGGGCGGGGTCGCTCATAGTAAAGCCGGAGCAGAGCTGGTTGCTTTAGCGGAAAAACTCTCTATTCCAGTTGCAACATCTCTGAATGGTAAAGGCACTATACCTGATTATCACCCGTTATGTGTAGGCGTGGTTGGATTATACTCCAGATGGAGCGCTAACAGAGCTGTATCAGAGGCTGATCTGGTTATATATATTGGAAGTAGTGCCGGAGGGATGGTGACTAATGAATGGACTGTGCCGCCTCCTAATGCTCGTACGGTTCAAATTGATATTGACCCACGTGAACTTGGTCGTAATTACCCGATACTAGCTGCCATTCAAGGCGATGCAAAAGCATCTATTAAAAAAATACTTGAGCTCAGTGAAAGTAATACTGAAAGAAATAATTGGATTAAACGGATACAAGAACTGGTGTCCGGTTGGCGAGCAGAAGTTGAGCCTTTAATGTTATCTGATAGTTCTCCGGTTCGCACGGAAAGGCTATGTAGGGAATTAACGGAACTACTCCCTAGTGATTCAATTCTAGTTTCAGATACTGGCCATTCAG
This sequence comes from Alphaproteobacteria bacterium, assembly GCA_029243445.1. Next base: position 4,928 of record JAQWSA010000067.1, on the reverse strand, counting down.
GTGTTTGGACTGGAAGCATGATAGATCTAAAGCACCCAGGACAAAGCTATATCCGTTGTGCAGGTTCTCTTGGTTGGGCATTGCCGGCTGCTATGGGCGCTAAATGTGCTGCTCCTGATCGTCCAGTCATTTGCTTTGCTGGTGATGGAGCGATGTGGTATCACCTTACGGAAATAGAAACTGCGGTGAGGTGCGGTATCAATACCGTTACGGTTGTAAATAACAACCATTCTTTGAACCAAGAAAAAGGTATAAACGAGTCAATTTATGGAGGACGTACGCAAGGGTCTGACGATCTCTGGATTTTCCCAGAATATGACTTTTCTGCGATGGCAAAATCATTTGGTGGTTTCGGGTTGACTGTTAACCATCCGAGTGAATTCTCAGGTGCTCTGGAGCAAGCGCTTGAGAGTGGTAGGCCATCAGTTATTGATGTTAAAGCGGATATAGAAAGTATAACGCCGGACGCATGGAAACCTTAGGGTATCGGAAATACATTAAGGTTATAGTAAGGCGTTTAGAAATTTTATTTTAATTCTGTTAGGTAGTGCGATCCTAATTGATTGATTGCTGTAACACCCATTTGACCTAGATTAGCGTCAAGTTGTTGTGATAAAATATTAATCGTTTTTGCTGCTCCTTCCTCACCACCTGCTACTACACCATAAACGGCTGCTCGACCAACAAATACAAATGCTGCTCCTAAACAAAGCGCTATTATTATATCTGCCCCTCTTCTTATTCCGCTATCTAGCATTAGCGTAGTTTTATCGCCAACCGCAGCACTTATTGCCGGAAAAGCATCTATACTTGTTGGAGCCCTATCTAGCTGGCGACCACCGTGATTTGATACAATTATGCCGTCTGCACCAATATTAATGGCCTGTATAGCATCTTCTGGATGTAGGATTCCTTTAACAATTAATGGACCATCCCAAAGACTCCTGTAGGTCTCTAATTCCTGCCAAGTTTGACTTTTGGCCGGTGTTTGGGTGTTAAAAAAATCAAGAATTTGATGCGAGTTTGATTCTAGAGGAGCATAAGGTGCCCAATTTTCTAAGCTGGGTGCCCCTTTATTAATGAGGTATTCATAAGTCCAGCGGGGATGTAAAAGCGCGTCGATAATTCTTTCGGCTGTTAATTTACGTAGATCATGGGAGTAACTGTTACGAGCATTTCGCTCGCGCTTTGGACGAATTGGCACATCGACCGTCACTACTAAAGCTCCTAACCCTGCATCTTTACAGCGCCGAATCATATCCTCAGTGATTGATTTATTATTGGCCGCATAAACCTGATACCAGGTTGTTTCTCTGCCGATACGGGCAGCATTTTCTATGGTGTCATTACATGCTCCAGACATTATATATGGAATGTTAGCTTTTGATGCAGCCGCAGCTAACATCAAGTCGGCTCCCCTTCGAAAAAGCCCAGCGGTTCCAGTGGGAGCAAAACCAAAAGGGCTGTTCCATTTTTTGCCAAATAATGTTGTTGATTGATTAATTTTTGACACGTCAACAAGATAGCGGGGAAGTAACCCATAGCGTTGAAATGAATTAATGTTTCTAGATAAGGCAGTTTCAGATTCTACTCCGCCTTCTATAAAATCGAAGGCAACTTTTGGTATTCTTTTTTTAGCTATTTTATATAGATCATCTATGTTAATTGCTTGTTTAACGTTCATACAAAATTCCTGTTAATAATAGAGATCAAAATTTCTTTAGCTAATGTTGGTAGAGGTGGGCTCTGCTTCAAGATGGCCGTTAGCCATTAGCTCTTTTCTAGCCTGAAACTTCCAGTCAGCCCTCATCATAAACCCATCTGTATTATGACAATGCTCCTCAGCCCATTCCAGAAGCTCTTGATTGCTCCATGATAAATCTAGGGGTGCACCGTGGGGAGCTGGTACGTACCAGACTGATTCAACCGCCAACTCAACAATATTTTCTTCTGGGTCAGGAAAATAAATTGAAAAAGAATTTCCGTGACATGTGTTTCTAAGCTTTCCTATGGCTGGATGGCATTCTAGTTCATTCTCCATGCGGCGCAGTTCATCAAGCGATAGTATACGTAGACTCAGTTGATTAACGCTGGTGGGTGCATTCATATCTCTACCGGAAATTAGGATTAGTTGATGGTGTTCATAAGGATCACGGCTGAGATATGCGTATTCGTGTTTTGGTTCATCACCTATCTCAGGCATTCTCCCGCGATCTGTAACTGCGTATCCTAAAACTGTGTCATAGAACTCAATCATCATATCCATATTTTCAACCTTAAATCCGCAATGTGATTGCGCTATCAAGGGTGGTTTCATTTTGTTTTTAACTGAGTGTAAAAGGGTGCGGTTAGAACTAGGTCGTTCAAAATCAGGGTTGGCATTTCCGGTCTCAGGTCCCTCGTCAGTTAAACGGTTTTCTTTGAAAAATATTTTTTTCTTCTCCAAGGACCAATTAGATTTGGTCATATAGCCTTTTGTTGATTGGCAACGCTCTTGATTTTGAAGAATAATTTCTTGGTCTGTATCTTTAAGGTCGAGTGGCCAGACGGCCGGCTGTGGCACATAATGTTCTGTTTTTACTGATATAGAACATCTGTTTCCCTCGGGATCACGAAAATAAAGTGTCCATGATATGCCATGATCAACACAAATAATATCGTCAGCTTCATCTTCAGCTTTAAGAATTTTTTCAGCGTAACGTAAATCATCAAGGCTGTTAGCCGTGAAACCTGTTTCACCGACGGTAGAATCATGTTTTGAAGGTCGTCCCGCTGCTAGCACAAATTGATGGTGTTCTCGCGGCCTACGTGTCATGAATATTATTCGATCAGTATCATCACGAAAAAGCCCATGATCGCTAACGCAAAAGCCAAGAACTCGCGTATAGAAATCCTCAAGTTTATCTGCATTGTCACAATTTATGCCAAAGTGGCTAAACATGACCGCCGGTGGAGTAACCTTTGTTAAATCAGGTGCTTTTTCAGTCATGGATTTTCTCCAGCGTTTTGATTGTTATGTTCAAATGACAAAGTGAATATTCACTCTAATTTTTATTCATAAATGTTAAAAAACTAATTAAAGTTAATAAAGACTTATAGTATATTAATTTTTCAACAAGAGACTTTGTAAAACTATAGCCATTAAAATTTTATAATGTAGTTATAAGGTAAGGTCTAATTTCTGGTTAGTTCTATATTTTATTTTACGTAAAGCTTGCTTCATGCGTAAAGCTTTTGCATGCTTATGAATATTAATTATATGAGGATTATAAAAAATTATGGAAAGTGCGGGGGCTAATTTATTTGTAGCTTTTTTGCTGCTTGTAGCGAACGGATTTTATGTTGCGGCTGAGTTTGCGCTTGTAAAAGCCAAAGGTTTTCGTATTGAAAATTTAGCGGAAACTAGAGGTGGTCCCGCTAAAATCACTCTTCACATGATAAAACATATAGACGGCTATCTAGCTAACTGTCAGTTAGGAATAACGATGGCTTCTCTGGGTTTGGGTTGGGTTGGTGAACCAACAGTAGCTGCATTACTTGAACCCTTATTAGCCCCAATGGGTTTAAGTGAGGAAACACTTCATTCGATTTCTTTTCTTATAGGCTTTTTGACGTTTTCCTCGTTTCATATTGTTATAGGTGAACAGGTTCCTAAGACTTGGGCAATTCGTAAAGCTGAGCCAGTATCATTATTAATTGCTTATCCATTACAGTTTTCTTATTGGCTGTTTTTTCCCCTTACCTGGGTCCTGAATAAGGCCTCCAGGTCAATTTTAGTTCTTATGGGTATAACCGAAGAAGGGCATATGGAGATTCTATCTGATGAAGAAATCAGGACACTGGTAGATGTTTCAACAGAACATGGAAAAATGCAAAGTAATACAGCAGAGATGATTCAAAATGTATTTGAGTTTGATGAGCGGTCAGTTGCAAGCGTTATGATTCCCAGGATCGAATCGGATGTCTTGCGAGCGGATGCACCTGTTAAGACTAATCTGCAAGTCATGCGAGAAAAAGGTCATTCTCGCTACCCCCTAGTTGAAGGACAAAACGAAGATCTACTAGGTGTTGTCTTGATGGTAGATTTAACTAGGGCTTTACTTGCGGGGGAACAAGAACCATGGGCGGACCTAAGTAGTTATTTACGTGAACCTTTGGTTGTTCCTGAAACTCAAAAGGTATCGAAACTATTCAATCAAATGCGTCAGGAGAGAGCGCACATGGCTTGCATCATCGATGAATATGGTTCATTCGTTGGTATTGTAACTCTAGAGGATTTGTTAGAAGAAATTGTGGGTGAGATCGCTGATGAAACGGACGTCACAGAGCAGGTGTTTCCTGTTACCGAAGAAGACGGTCATTGGATAGCGCATGGTTTGGCATCATTGGCAGATGTAGAACGATTAACTGATTTTTCAATTCCCGATTCGTATAAAGCACATACGGTTTCCGGTCTGCTGATGAGAAAATTGCGTCGAATTCCTGAGGAAGGTGACATCGTAGAGGACCAAGGATACCGGTTTATAGTTGAAAGTTTGAAGGGGCGCAGAGCGGAGCGCGTAAGGATTGATAAGACAGAAACTAATACTTTTTCCATTGCAGATGGTGCTTTATCTGATGAGCCAATAAACGAAACCTAGATGCAAACAACAATATTTATTTGCTATATATCGTTGATCTATTCGCTCTAGTATAGCTTTTGCAAGATGACTTTAAATTTATATTCGTGTTATCTAGGCAAATGGTCAGCTGCCTTAAAGTAAGGCAAATTATCAGATGCTGAACAACCTATTACTGCAAGCCTTTCGGCTATTCTAATGGCCTTTTGGTATTTGCGTTCATTTTCATCTTGAGAATGTGTAGAGAACACTGTACCGCAAAGAGAGATACCATAATGTGCTTGTAGTGTCCGTATCTCTTTACCTACG
>JAQWSA010000066.1 GCA_029243445.1 Alphaproteobacteria bacterium | reverse complement strand
ACGAATTCCAGAATATATAGCACCTGATTGATATAAAGGCACGGTAAAACGAGCAGTTAGCTCGGAGGCTGTATCTGTAATACCAGAACCCGTAATATCTTCTTTACGGCTTATAGAGGCATCAATTTTAACAGTAGGAAGTAGTTTTCCCTTAATTAAATCAATATTTGACCTCGCTGCTTTTTCAGCAAATAAGGCAGATATTACACGGGGATTATTAATTATTGAAGAATCAATTATTTCTTGACGTGTATGAGGCATATTTTTTGGAAGTTTAGGTTGTACTAATTTCTGAGGCTCATGACCTACTACGTTAAGATAAGCAGCTCGCGACTTTAACAAATCAGCTTTAGCTGAAGCTCGATCTGCTACAGCTCTAGCAAGTCGGCTTTCAGCTTGAGCAAAATCAGTGCGAGTTAAATCTCCAACTTCAAAACGATCTTTTGTTGCATTAAGCTGCTGAGAGATAACTTCAACATTATTCTCTCTTAATTCTAAAACAGCATTATCACGTAATACTGATAAATAAGATTTTATTACATCACTAAGAATTTGTTGTTCAGTGATTATTAATTCGGCTCGAGTTGCCATAACTCTATTCTCAGCACGTTTAATCTCTGCTTGAGTTCTATAACCTCTAAATATTGTCTGGGATATATCTATCCCAAGGCTCTGAGGTTGGTTAGTTGAGTCTATTTTAGAACCAGCGCTATTTTTACGGTCAATCTTCTTACTGCCGTATAAACCACTTAAAGTTACCGTAGGCCTCCATTTTGCAATTGCCTGAGAGACCTGCTCATCAACGGCTCTTAACCTTGACCTTTGGGCAACCAAATTTGGATTATTTTTGTAAGCTTCCATAAGAGCTTGATCAAGCGTTTCAGCACCTGAGGTTTGATATCCTAGATGTGTAAAACCTATCAATACCGCGAAACCTAATAAAATTTTATATTTGCGGACAATCATTTTTGATTCTATCCCTTATTACGTATTTCTATTAATTATAACGTGCAATACTAATAGATTAATTGCAAATCAGTCTTCAAATTAATACTTTACTATCCCGCATTAAAAACAAATTTTTCTTCCGATTGAAAACCTGGAAGTAACTTAGTACCAGCGTCAAATAATGGACGACTAGAGTAACTTTCTCCAGTTTTTATGAAAATATGTGCACGTCCAGGTATTCCTCTAGCGTCACCTCCAATAACAGCTGCTAATCTCCCTCCATCTGCAAGATCATTAAATATATGCTTAGGCACTTCATCAACTGCCCCACTAATAAGTATTGCATCATATGGAGATTGAATAGAACAACTCTTGTTCATAGGTGCTTCAATTACAGTTACATTATCAATCGCTAATTCTTCTAAAACTTGATTAGCTCGTAAAATCAATTCTGAATTACTATCCAAACCAACAACTGAACCGGCAAGCATAGACAGTAGAGCAGTATCATACCCGCATCCGCATCCAATATTAAGAACTGTGGTATCAATTGTAATTTCCAAAGCCTGTATTAATCTGGCAAGAACGAGGGGTTCCATTAAGTAACGACCTAAAGATACTTCGATATCTTCATCTATATAAGCGCTATCTCTTTTAGTAGTAGGAACAAAATATTCACGCGGCAACTCAGACATGACAGATAAAATTTTAGAGTTAGTCACACGATTTGGGCGAAGTTGACTGTCAACCATATTTTGGCGCGCATCAGCTATAAGTTTCATTTTATGTATTTCCTAAACATATTTAAATTGCCCAAAATATAGAGTAAATAAATTAATCATATATTGTTAGTGTAAAAGTTATAATGTCCACTTTAAGTAATAACAATTAAATACCTACAATCTAGTAATTACTAGGCTGATAACCTTACATTAATAATGTTTTAATATTTAATTAATTTAGACTATTAAACTCGTTTCATCCAACAATTTATGCGCAAAATTAATAATATCGAGAAAAAATATGAATAAAAAAATAATAAATAATAACGGCAACAACTCATCTTCAGATCCTCAGCATAGAATAGAAAAGCGTGAAGGGATGGTAATAGAATGGGATGCACCAATTGAAATGGATGATGGGTTAATACTACGCGCTAATATATACCGTCCTGATGAAGAGGGTGTTTTCCCAGTTGTAATGAGTCATGGGCCCTACGGTAAAGACTTGGCTTGGCAGGAAGGTTACAAAACCACCTGGGATATTTTTTCGAAAGCGCATCCTGAAGCTATAGAAAATTCGACAAATATTCACCAAAGCTGGGAAACAGTTGATCCCGAAAAATGGGTCCCTGATGGCTACGTTTGTATTCGGGTAGACAGTAGAGGAGCAGGGCGATCACCGGGGGTTATTGATTGCCGTAGTCCACGTGAGACTAGTGATTTTAGTACCTGCATTGAATGGGCTGGCATCCAACTTTGGTCAAATGGTAAAGTCGGTCTTACCGGAATTTCCTATTATGCAATTAACCAGTGGCAGGTAGCAGCATTAAAACCCAAGCATCTGGAAGCAATCTGTATATGGGAAGGTTCAGTTGATTACTATCGTGACGGCACCCACCATGGTGGTATTCTAAATACCTTCCAAAGTAATTGGTACGACATGCAAATAAAAACCGTACAACATGGACTAGGAAAAAAAGGGTCGCGTAGCTTAGCTCATGGTGGTCTGGTTTGTGGTCCTGAAACATTAACAGAAGAAGAAATGAGTAATAACCGAGTTGACCTTGGTAATCGTCTACAAACCCAAGAACTGGTAAACGATTGGTATCGCGAACGAACAGCAGATTTAACTAAAATAGAAACACCTCTTCTTTCTGCCGCTAGCTGGGGAGGACAAGGTTTACATCCCCGAGGTAATTATTCAGGATTTCTAAATGCAAATTCTAAACAAAAGTGGTTGGAATGTCATGGCCTAGAACACTGGACAGAATTCTATACACGCTATGGACTAGACTTACAAAAAAGATTTTTTGGATACTTTCTCAAGTCTGAAGATACCGGATGGGACAACCAACCTCGTGTTCAACTTAAAGTAAGACATGTAGGTGAAAAATTTATTATTCGGGGCGAAGATGAATGGCCTATTGCAAGAACTAAATGGACAAGAGTTTATCTAGATACTAATAAGTTAACTCTAGATGAAACACCTGTTACAGAAAATGCATCAATCAGCTATATGGGTATGGACGATGGTGCAACATTTTTTTTACCACCGTGGAAAAAAGCAATAGAGATTACAGGCCCCATATCTTCAAAATTATTTATGTCATCCGAAACTACTGATGCTGACTTATTTCTAATCGTAAGATTATTTTCACCTGACATGAAGGAAGTTGTATTTCAAGGAACATTAGATCCTAATACCCCTATAGCCAATGGTTGGTTAAGAGCATCCCATCGCAAGCTAGATATAAAAAAATCAATGCCATGGCAGCCTTACCATACACATGATGAAAAACAGTTACTAACCCCAGGTGAAATTTACGAACTTGATATCGAAATTTGGCCTACTTGTATTGTTATTCCATCAGGATACAGGCTAGCTTTAAGTGTTAGAGGCAAGGACTACGTATACTCCTGCTCTACAAACCACCGACTATCAAATATGAAAAATACATTCACTGGCGTTGGTCCATTTCTGCATGATGATGCAATTGATAGGCCTAAAAATGTGTTTAATGGAAAAGTAACCCTCTACAGTGGACCGGATCATCAATCCTCAATACTTTTGCCAATTATACCCGCTAAATAGGTTGATTACACGAAAAGAGTAAAACAGAGAATGAAAACTACTCTGAGCACTCGATATTCTGCTCTTTACGGAGGATTTTTTCTAACCGCTGGAATAATGCTACCTTTTTGGCCCTTATGGTTAGAAAGCCGGGGTCTAGGTAATTTACAAATTGGTTTAATACTTGCACTGGGACCTTGGATGCGAGTCTTTTCAAACCCTATCATTGCCCAAATTGCAGATAGAAGCGGCCGACCAAAACTTTTATTAGTTATTTTATCTATTTTTAGTTTAGTAGCCTTTCTATCATTTCTTCCTGCGGGAAGTTTTCCATATATATTATGTGTTAGTTTAGTTGCATCCGTATGTTTCCCAGCAATGCTTCCAATAGCAGAGAGTCAGGTGATGTCATCTGTTATACGATACAGATTAGACTATGGCCGGATCAGGCTTTGGGGTTCTTTAACCTTTATTATCGGAACACTTGGTACAGGTTTTTTAATAGGAAAGCATAATCCTGATCTAATTCTTATTTTAATAATTTTCGCTATATCAGTAACTCTACTTGCGGCTTTAATTTTTCCACGAGAAGTTAAACAACGTGAAAGTTATCAAAAAAATACTATTACATCTCTTCTGAAACAGCCGCGTTTTATCTTATTTGTAATATCAGCTAGCCTATTACAGGCCAGTCACGCAGTATATAATGGATTTTCTACTCTACATTGGAAAAATTCAGGAATACAAGAACAGTTGATAGGAGTTCTATGGGTAGAAGGAGTTTTTGCAGAGATTTTATTATTTAGTGTTAGTGGTTTTCTGATTGCAAGAATTGGTCCCATAAAACTCCTGATAATTGCTGGCATTTGTGGTCTAATAAGATGGACAGTTCTTGCACAATCAACAGATATTTATGCTCTACTAATTACACAATGTTTACACGCTCTGACTTTCGGCGCCGTACATCTAGGGGCTATGCATTTCATTGCATCTAATGCACCTGCAGGAAGGACTGCTACAGCTCAAGGTATTTATACATCAATGTCGGGACTTGTCATGGGTTTAGCTATGGTTGGAGCTGGCAGCTTATACGAAATATTTAATGGCAAAGCATTCTATGCAATGGTTTTAATAAGCGCTTTAGGCTTATTAATGACCCTAATTTTATGGTTACAAAACAACAAAATGCTTAAGTGAACTATTAAGGTGCAAAAATACAAACGCCATATATAGAAATATTTCTTAATCTTCTAACCAGGCTACAGCACGTATTGGCGCACCTGTTCCTCCTCGTATTTTAATAGGAAAACCAATAAACCTAAACCTGCCTTTACCAAGTAATTTTTCAAGGTTAACCAGTCCCTCTACATGTGTAAAACCCATATCTCTACAAACGTGATGAACTTCAAAATTATTGCGACCTGGCCTACCTGGACTAACAGCTTCAACACCAAACATGTTTATACCCTTAGCACCTAGCCAAGTCGCTGATTCTTTTGTCAATCCTGGAAAGTCTGTCAGATATTCTGGTGTGCCAAAACAGCGATTATAAAAATCCATATGCAGTAAGACCATATCTTTCGGTTTTATCTCTACATTTGCTTGCTCAACAGCATTCTCTAGATCTTCTATACTTATATCGGATTTTAACGGTTTAAATGATAAATCTAAACAAATAGCCTCGGTAAAATAAGTATCTAACGGTATTTGTTCAATTGATAAGGCCTCGGGATTGGAATCAAAATGACAAGGTGCATCAACATGTGTTCCGGCGTGGTCACCTAAGGATAAATTTAATGTAGCAGAACTAAACTTATAACCGTCAGCTTCTCTTACCTCATCATGATCACTATATTCAGTTACAACGATAGATGGATGGTTAACCAGCCTAGGCATTTTATGGTATATTTCCCGGCTAAGGTCTATTAATTGCATTTGTATCTCCCAACTTTATTTTTTACTATTTGAATGGATAATTAAATTTTGAAAATGAATACCTTATTCAATCTAAAAAATAGTGATCCGATTATATATAAAACTTAAATAAAAAGATATTTTATACTATAGCTAAG
>JAQWSA010000065.1 GCA_029243445.1 Alphaproteobacteria bacterium | reverse complement strand
AGATAAAAGAAAAAAAGATTGATAATCAGATAAATAAATGCAGTGCTACTTTAGCAAGTGCACGTACATTCGATCGGAAAGATCCATATCATATAAATAAAATAAAATCTAAAGCGAATCTTCTTATTCAAGCGGCTATTGAACAAGAGAATGATAGTTTGAGTAAATAAAATCTTAATAAATTTTATTTACTTTGTTTTGTGCGTAGAATCAAAAGGGATAAGTTTTGCCTGATGTATATTTAAATATTAATGAGGCTGACCCAATATTGTTGGCTGAAATAGCTGATGGCTTGGAAATACGCGCTGCTCTGCCTCAGCAAATCAAGATACTTAAGACTTATCTTAATGACATTAACTTTCCTGAAAATGCAAGGGTGCTAGATGTTGGTTGTGGAACTGGTGCGCAGTCAAGGACGCTTATAAAGAGGCCTCATGTAATAGAAGTAGTAGGAGCTGACAAGGCTAAATATTTGCTTTCACGCGCGCGCGACTTAAGCCATGGAATTAAAGGTTTAACCTTTGTTGAGGCCAGCGGTGATTCTCTACCATTTAATACAGAATCATTTGATGTGATTGTTGCACATACACTGTTAACTCATGTGGCAAAGCCAGAATCGGTGATTGCTGAATTTTATCGGTTGCTTCAACCTGGGGGTACCCTAGCAATATGTGATGGTGATTTCTCTACTATGTCAGCTGCCATTGGGGATAGAGATCCGTTGCAAGTTTGTGCCGATTCTTTTATTGAACACTCTGTAAACCATGCGTGGTTAATGAGAAGCTTACCAAATATTTTGAATTTGGCTGGTTTTGTTCTTGGTAAATCACGCAGCTTTAATTTTATTGAAACCGAAAAACCTGCAACTACGGCCAATTGGTTTCGTCGAGGTGCTGACGGGCTATTTTCGGAGGGTATAATTGGTCATGAATTAGCTATAGCTCTTAAAAATGAAATTGATAGACGGGTGATGGAGGGAAAATATTTTGGTGCAATGAAGTATGATAGTTTTATTTGTGTAAAACCTAATAAAACATAAATACCTTTTTATAATGTGAATTAAGTTAAATTATTATCTTAGTAATACGCCATTATAAAATTTAATGAACTTAATATTTCATTTCAATAAAGATAAAATATATGCATTAAATCATATTAGACATGAAGCATATGAAAATACTGGTGGATTTAATAAATGAGATATTGCAAAAACTATTTATTGCGCTTAAGTGATCCTTATTAAATTTAAATATATTGCTTCCATTAAAATACCGGAATAGAGATATGGGCTATAAGGTTGCCGTTGTTGGCGCCACAGGAAATGTGGGCAGAGAAATATTACAAACTCTATATGAACGTAATTTTCCTGTTGATGAAGTGGTGGCCCTGGCTAGTGAACGTTCGGTGGGACGAAAAGTGTCGTTTGGGGAAAACGAGCCGTTAGAAGTGTTTTCTCTAGATGAGTATGATTTCTCGGGAACAGACATTGCACTATTTTCACCCGGTGCAAAGGTATCAGCTATTCACGCTCCGCGTGCAGCAGCTTCAGGATGTATTGTTATAGATAATACTTCGCATTTCCGCATGGAACCTGATATTCCTCTGGTTGTACCTGAGGTAAACCCGGATGATATAGCTAGCTATAAAAAGCGTAATATCATTTCTAATCCTAACTGCTCGACTATACAGTTGGTTGTTGCTCTGAAACCTTTGCATGATGAATTCATATTAAAAAGAGTAGTTGTATCTACTTATCAGTCAACATCTGGAGCAGGTAAAGAGGCAATGGATGAACTTTTTAACCAGACACGAGCAATATATGTAAATGACCCTGTTGAGAAAAAACACTTCACTAAACAAATAGCATTTAACGTTATACCTCAAATTGATGTATTTATGGATGATGGGTCGACTAAAGAAGAATGGAAAATGGTTTCTGAGACAAAAAAAATTCTTGATTCCAAAATTAATTTGACGGCCACTTGTGTTCGTGTCCCAGTTTTTATTGGTCATGCCGAAGCAGTTAATTTGGAATTTGAGAAAAAAATAACAACAGAATTGGCTCGCAAAACTCTAAAAAAAGCTAAGGGTGTGTCTTTAATCGACCATCGTGCTGATGAAGGTTACGTAACTCCAGTCGAATCAGCTGGTGAGGATATGGTTTATGTAAGTCGTGTTCGAGATGATCTAACAGTTGATAATGGCCTAAATATGTGGGTTGTTTCTGATAACTTACGTAAGGGTGCAGCCCTTAATGCTGTACAGATAGCGGAGTCACTAAACCTCAAGTTTTTAAAGAACCTCTAGCTTTAAATTAATAGCCGATAAAAAGCTAATTTTTGTGTGCTGCTTTACGTATCTTAATTGCTTCATTAATAATACGAAGGGTCTCTGACCATAAGTCTAACTTCTTAATTTGTGGCAGGGATAGCCATTCAGCATGAGCCGCATCGCTTCCCGCATTTACGGTCCCGCTAACCCACTCTGCTGCACAATCAACCAGGGTGTAATGAAAAATAATTGATTTATTATCAATATTATTTTTCAACGGCTTCTCTTTAGTTTTAGGGGTTTGTTCATCGTAAATAATAGCGTCAACTACGTCGATTAGCCCTAATACCTCTATGTCTATTCCTGTTTCTTCTTTTACTTCTCTAGCGGCTGCAGCTCTCCAGGTCTCCCCTAACTTTTGTTTGCCACCAGGTATACTCCATTGTCCTTTACGTGGGGGTTTTCCCCGGCGGATCATAAGAATTTTATCATCTTTAAATGTAACTATTCCGACTGCTATGACTGGTTGCTCTAGTGGAATTTGATTCAAGGCAATTTAGCCGTTTTTTTTACTACCCGATGACGAACGATTAGGTTTAAAATTTCTACAGAAGTAGCAAATGCAATACTCAGGTATAAAAAACCTCTCGGTATGTGTAAATCCACAGAGTCCGCTATCAATGTAATTCCAACTAAGACTAGAAAAGAAAGTGCGAGCATTTTTACCGTAGAGTGTTTTTGAACAAATGCGCTTATTGGTTCAGCTGCTATCATCATTACTCCTATTGCAATGACAATAGCGGTAATCATAATTTCAATGTGTTCAGCAACCCCAATTGCTGTTAGAACCGAATCTATAGAAAATACTAAGTCAATTACAAATATTTGTGCTAAAACATATGCAAACATGGCGGCGCCAGGCTTTCCTTGATTATTATCTCTGCAAGCAAGCATTTGATATATTTCAGCAGTAGCTTTGTAGATAAGAAATAGTCCTCCAAAAAATAAAATTATATCACGCCAAGAGATTATTATGTTGGCTATATCGAAAATTGGTAAAGTTAATCCAATAATCCAACTTAATGTTAAAAGGAGTAAAATACGACCTACTAGTGCAATCATTAGGCCAATTCTACGTGCTCTAGGCTGCTGATTTTTGGGAAGCCTTGAGGTAATGATAGATAAAAAGATGATATTGTCCACGCCTAGGACAATTTCTAGTAGAGCAAGGGTGGCTAAGCTGGCCCAAGCTGCGGGATTTGTTATTAACTCCAGCATATATTTCTATCTTTTTTCTTAGATGCCACAAGATAATCTTTATTACTATTAAATAAATAAGGTTTATGCATGATTTTAGTCTAGTCAATAAAGACTTAATCTGACTCAACGCACATTGCTATACCCATGCCGCCTCCAATACATAGAGTTGCTAGGCCTTTTTTAGCCTCACGGCGATTCATTTCGTGTAAAAGCGTCACTAATATACGACCACCTGAGGCACCAATTGGGTGCCCAATTGCAATTGCGCCGCCGTTTACATTAACAATTTCAGGATTCCATCCAAGGTCTCTGTTAACAGCTATTGCCTGAGCTGCAAACGCCTCATTGGCTTCGACCAATTCAACATCTTCCATTCTCCACCCAGCTCTTTCTAAAGCTTTTTGGCTTGCTGGTATTGGTCCACTACCCATTACAGCTGGATCTACCCCTGCAGTTGCCCAGGAAGCTATTCGCGCTAGAGGTTTAATTTGACGTTTCTCTGCCTCTACTGAACTCATCAACACTAAAGCTGCAGCTCCATCATTAATACCCGAAGCATTACCTGCGGTAACCGTGCCTTCCTTATCAAAAGCGGGGGATAATTTAGAAAGGGTTTCTAATGTAGTGCCTGATCTAGGGTATTCATCCATACTACATAAAACATCACCTTTACGCGTTGTTATAGTAACCGGCGTAATTTCATCGTTAAATTTTCCTGCTTTTTGCGCTGCTTCAGCTTTTTGCTGGGAGTTAGCAGCGAACTCATCTTGTTCATCTCTAGTAATTTGCCATTTTTGTGCTACATTTTCAGCTGTATTACCCATGTGATAACCCATTAATGAACACCATAGTCCGTCCTTGATCATTGTATCAAAGAGTTTAGTATCACCCATTTTTGTTCCATTGCGCATGTGGGTTGCATGAGGCGCTTGGCTCATGCTCTCTTGCCCACCAGCAACTACGATGTTGGAATCACCAACTTTTATTGCTTGAAAAGCTTGCGCAACTGAGCGCAGTCCTGAACCACAAACCTGATTAACTAAATAAGCAGTTTTATTATCAGGAATACCTGCCGAAAGTAATGCTTGCCGAGCTGGGTTCATCCCTGTCGCTGCCGTCAGAACTTGGCCTAAAACAACTTCATCTACATCTTTTGTATCAACGTTTGACCGTTTTAATGCTTCTAATATTGCTATAGCCCCTAAGTTAGCAGCGCTAAGACTAGATAAGGTTCCATTGAAAGAGCCAACCGGTGTACGTGCTGCGCCTGTAATAACCACTTCATTCATGACTCTTTTTCCTTCATCTTAAAATGATTTTTAGATACAATTATTCTATCATGTATAATTTTGTGCTTGAATTTAAATTAATATTAATCGATATAGCTCCGGCCGGTAAGCAAGTCCAGTAATCCATTATATAAAGAGATATTTATCATTTTTTAAAATTATAACGCATCACTAATATGAACTGTTTTATAATAAAATTTATATAATCTCCACTAAGATCATTGCAGCTGAAGACATCTTTTGCATATTTTGTGTAATTGACTTATCAGTTTGTTTAACGGTAGCTATCAGAAACTATATTAAATTAGGCAATACTAAATTGTCATATTTAATGGAATGTAAAATTATGACCTCACACACTCTTATGGAAATTATTAAAGTTGGCTCCGATCATGATGTGGCGATCGGCTCAATAAATCGTACACCAATGAAGTATTCAGAGTTACGAATATTAATGGTAAATACCGTGCAAGCTCTCAGAAATCTAGGGATACATCGTAATCAGAGAGTTGCTATTGTGCTGCCTAATGGGCCAGAGATGGCTTCTGCATTTATATCAGTTGCTGCTGGAGCAACTGCCGCTCCTTTAAACCCATCTTATAGAGAGGATGAGTATCGTTTTTATCTAGAAGACTTAAATGCAAAAGCTCTTCTAGTAGAGTCTGACAGTCAATCCCCATCAATTAAAGTAGCTAAGAGCCTTAATATACCAGTTTACGAAATTGATTTTGATCAGACTGGTCCTGCTGGAAAGTTTACTATTTCTGGCTCAGAGGTCATTGATAGTATTAAAGGTGACTTAATTGAGTATGCTGAGTCTGAAGATATAGGTCTGGTACTACATACCTCAGGAACTACTTCCCGTCCTAAAATTGTGCCTCTTAGTCAAAAAAATATTTGCACTTCAGCTTGCAATATAGCTGGAGTTTTAGGGCTTACTTCCGAGGATATAGGTTTAAATATAATGCCATTATTTCATATTCATGGGCTTATTGCTGCGGTTCTGTCGAGTTTATCTGCAGGTAGCAGTATTTATTGTTCTCCGGGATTTAATGCATTGAAAGTATACAGCTGGTTTAAAGAGGTGGCACCCACTTGGTATACGGCCGTGCCAACTATGCACCAAGCTATTTTATCAAGGGCTAAACGTAATAGTGATGTTATAGAGCACATGCATTTACGCTTTATTCGTTCCTCTTCCTCATCTTTGCCCCCTCAGGTAATGGCGGAACTTGAAAGAGTGTTTGTTTGTCCGGTTATTGAATCTTATGGGATGACTGAAGCCGCCCATCAAATGGCTTCTAACCCACTGCCACCGGCCGAACGTAGACCTGGATCTGTCGGTGTTGCTGCTGGACCGGAGGTGGCTATAATGGATAATGATAATAATTTATTATCTTTTGGTAAGACAGGAGAGATAGTTATAAGGGGTGATAATGTAACTCTAGGCTATGAAAATAACCCTATTGCTAATTCTGAAGCTTTTATTAACGGTTGGTTCCGTACAGGTGATCAGGGGGTTATGGACGCAGCGGGTTATTTACAAATTACTGGACGGTTGAAAGAGATTATAAATCGAGGAGGAGAAAAAATATCTCCGCGTGAAGTAGATGAAGTGATACTCGATCATGAAGCTATTGATCAGGTAGTTACTTTTGCTTATCCCCATGAAAAATTAGGGGAAGAGGTCGGAGTTGCAATCGTGCTTAAAGAGGGCTTCCAGCTAAGTGAAAAAGAAGTACGTGGGTTTGCTGCAAAACGGTTGGCTGACTTTAAGGTACCACGAAAGGTAATATTTATTGATGAAATTCCTAAAGGTGCAACAGGAAAACTTCAACGAATTGGATTACATGAAAAGCTTGGCCTATAGGTATTCCTAGGAGAAGTCATGAAGATTTGTATATATGGGGCTGGTGCTATAGGCGGTTACATAGCAGCGCAGTTGGCAACGATAGATGCAGTCGAAATTACATGTATTGCTCGAGGTCCACATTTAGAGGCAATTCGTTCTAGAGGTTTGACATTAATAAAAGATGGTGAGGAAAAAGTATTTCAAATTAAGTGTGTTGAAAGCCCTGATGAGTTAGGCCCACAAGATTACGTAATTATAACATTGAAGGCACATTCAGCTGCTTTAGTTTCTGATCAGATGAAACCTTTGTTTGGACCTCAGACGGCAGTCGTAACTGCTCAAAATGGTGTACCTTGGTGGTATTTTTATAACTACGATGGATCATTAGACGGAACAAGGTTATCCACCGTAGACCCTGGGGGAAGACAATGGGATTTTATTGGTCCAGAACGGGTTATAGGCTGTGTTGTTTACCCTGCCGCAAGAATAACTAAGCCGGGTGTGATAGTACACGAATACGGAAATAGGTTAAGCCTAGGTGAACCTAGCGGAGAAAAAACTGAGAGAGTAAAAGAATTATCATCGATATTAGCGCAGGCTAATTTTCGCGTGCCGGTTAGGCCTAGAATTCGTGATGAGATATGGATAAAGCTTTGGGGCAATGTAAGTTTGAATCCTGTAAGTGCACTAACCGGAGGAACTTTGGCACAAATGATAGATGATGCAGGCGTGCATAAAGTCATTCGAGATCTAATGGTTGAGGCGAAGGCAGTAGGAGAAGCACTGGGAGTTCGGTTTGCTGTTGATGTAGATAAACGTATTGCTGGAGCTCGTGAAGTTGGGGATCATAAAACCTCTATGCTTCAGGATCTCGAACTCGGTAGGCCAATGGAAATAGATGCAATAGTCAGTTCTGTACAAGAGTTGGCTCGTTTGGCTGGGGTAGAAACGCCTTTAATTGATAGTGTTTTAGCTTTAGTAAAAAGTCGGGCTAGACTATCTGGTTGTTATGCCGATTAAAAACCCTGATCAATCAGCGGTTATAGGTCTCAATGCAATAATAGTTGCAGTTACAGATGAAGTTCCTCGTATTCTCATAGTTCAAAGAGCTGCTCACTCATTAGCAACACCAGCCCAGCGTGGGGAAGCGGATTCATATGAGGATAGTCCGGTTGCTCTTCCATTTGGTCCTTTTGATCCAAGTCAACACCGAACACTTGAGTTGGGTTTACATAAATGGGTTGAACAGCAAACAGGACTTGGGTTGGGATATGTAGAACAACTTTATACATTTGCCGATCGACATCGCGATCCAAGAGAGCAAGCAGGAGGTCCACGTTTGGTTTCTGTTGGGTATATCG
This sequence comes from Alphaproteobacteria bacterium, assembly GCA_029243445.1. The sequence goes on along the minus strand of JAQWSA010000065.1, from coordinate 8,531 downwards.
CATTAGTTCGTCAAGTTCCTTTATCAGGAGCTGGAGCAGCAGAGTGGCAAAACTGTTATGATTTTTTTCCATGGGAAGATTGGCGCGAGGGTCGACCTAAGGTTGTTGATGAAATAATTTGTCCAAAGCTTCAACTCTGGGTGGAAAATATAGATGAAAAAAATGAACGTGAATCTATACAAGAACGTCTTTCAATTGCGTTTGGTACGGGCACAGCTTCTTGGGATTTTGACCGAGTTTTAGAGCGTTATGAATTATTATATGAAGCTGGAATGATAGGTGAGGCAATACGTGATACTAAAATTCGTGCAGCAATATCTGGTCTTTCTAAACCCGAGGTTGATCTCGATGCGCTAGAAACTGCTAGGTTGTTGGGCACTACTATGGCTTTAGATAACAGACGGGTTTTGGCAACGGCTATAGGTCGGGTCCGTGGTAAGTTAAAATATCGTCCTGTTGTTTTTGATTTATTACCATCAACTTTTACTCTTTTAAAGTTACAGCTTGTAGTTGAAGCTCTAGGTGGCGTAAGGCTACATAAACAAAATTTTCGTCGTCTTGTTGTTAATGGCGGGTTAGTTGAACCCACAGGTCAGCGTGATATTCAAAGTCGAGGAAGACCAGCAGAGTTGTTTCGTTTTCGTCGAGAGATTTTAAGTGAACGTCCGGTATCTGGTGTAGGATTACCCTCAACACGGATAATAGGGTAATTAAGTATGCTTATTCTTTTTACTAGAGGTGTATTTACCTTGACTCGCTTATAGGCTGTATGGGAGCATTACATAAATATACTCATATTGAGCATATTTATGTAATATTTACTTTTTGGGGATCCACAGATGAGTAGTACTGCAGAACTGGAGTATACTCCGGAAGTTGCACTGGCAACACAGCCAGTTTATGAGCTTTTAAAGTCAGTAATTCCTGAGTTTGAATGGCCTATTCACGCGCCGTACGTTGAGGCAATTAATCGGCTCAAGCGTGAACGTAATGCTGTAATTTTAGCTCATAATTATATGACACCAGAAATTTTTCATGGTGTTGCTGACATAGTTGGTGACTCACTTGCGTTAGCCAGGAAAGCTTCTGAAACAGATGCTGACATAATAGTTCTGGCAGGCGTTCACTTTATGGCAGAAACTGCAAAATTGCTCAGTCCAGAAAAAACTGTATTAATGCCCGATATGGACGCCGGTTGCTCACTAGCATCGTCTATTACTGCTGCAGATATTCAGCTCTTGAGAGAAAAATATCCAGGAGTGCCTGTTGTAACATATGTTAATACATCAGCTGAAGTGAAAGCTGAATCAGACATATGCTGCACGTCCGGTAATGCTGTAAAAATTGTTGAGTCTTTGGGGGTCGATCGTGTAATTTGTTTGCCGGACCAATACTTAGCTCGATATATTGGAAGCCAGACTGATGTCGAGGTTATTTACTGGGAAGGTAGCTGCGAGGTGCATGAACGTTTTACTGGTAAAGAGCTTCGTGATTATCGCAGTCAATTTAAAGATATAGTTATTGTAGCTCATCCTGAATGCCCAGAAGATGTTTTGAATGAAGCAGATTTTGTTGGCTCAACTGCTCATATGATTAATTATGTTGGGGATGCTCAACCAGGACGTGTTTTATTGGTAACTGAGTGTTCTATGAGTGATAATGTTGCAATAGAGTATCCTAATGTTGAGTTCATACGACCATGTAATTTATGTCCGCATATGAAACTAATTACGCTACCTAAAATTTTGGATTCATTAACTAATATGTCTCCTAAAATTGAAGTAGATAACTCGGTTGCTGAACGCGCCCGTGTTACCGTGGAGCGTATGCTAGCCTTTAGCTAACGAATATTTTAAAGCCATGACACTTATCAGGCCTTTCGGTCCAAAGATACCTATAATAGAAAATTCAGAAGTGATAGTTATTGGCTCAGGGATAGCTGGAATGGTTGCAGCTCTTCAATTGTCTCCTCGCAAAGTCACTTTGATAACAAAGACAAAAAGCCTTACCGGGGGATCGACAGCATGGGCTCAAGGAGGAATTGCAGCTGCAATTGGAGATGATGATTCACCCCAAGAACATGCTAAAGATACGATAATTGCTGGAGCCGGACTAAATGATAAAGCCATAGTTGATATACTAACAGTAGATGGCGTCGACAGATTGAAAAAGCTCATTGAAGCTGGGGCACCGTTCGACCGCAATGTAAAAGGTGATATACAACTTGGTCGGGAAGCGGCGCATAATAACAGAAGAATAGTCCATGCCGGAGGGGATTCGACAGGTATACATATACATAATTGGCTAGCCGATGCTGTATATAAAAAACCTTCTATAAGTGTAAAATCATCTTCATTTGCCTGGGAATTAAAAGTTAAAAATGGACGTGTGGGTGGAGTTCTTGTTTACCAAGAGCCACATGGTTGGATATTCCTAAGGTCCTCATTTATTGTTATGGCAACGGGAGGACTGGGACAACTTTTTCAAAGAACTACTAATCCCCTAGAATCAACAGCGGATGGATTAGCGATGGCCTACCGTGTGGGTGCGGAGGTCGCTGATTTAGAGTTTGTACAGTTTCACCCAACCGCTTTGGCTGATCCAAATATTAAAGATAATATACCAATGCCTTTGTTAACTGAGGCTCTTAGAGGCGAGGGAGCTACATTAGTTGATAAGACTGGTACACGGTTTATGGCCGCTGAGCATCCTGACGCTGAACTTGCCCCGCGAGATGTGGTGGCACGTTCCATTTGGCAAAGATTACAGAATAGTAAAGGTGCTTTTCTAGATTTAAGATCTATTTTTGATAAAACCTCTGAGAAAAGGTTTCCTACAGTTATTGAAATTTGTAGAAAGGCAGGTTTTGATCCATTTAATGAATTGATACCTGTTGCACCTGCAGCCCATTATCATATGGGAGGAATCGTATCAGATAGTTCTGGTAGAACTTCTATTAAGGGGCTGTGGGCCTGTGGTGAGGTCGCAGCAACTGGTGTTCATGGCGCTAATCGCTTGGCCAGTAACTCTCTTTTGGAGGGTTTAGTTTTTGGGTGCCGAGTAGCTGAAGATATAAACAAACAAAAATTACCTCATAATTTGAATATTGACGCTGAAATACCTAAAACACCTGAAATAACTGGGTCAAATTTAGAAGTAAATTTTTTAACTAAAAGTCTTCGAAAAATTATGTATGAAAATGTGGGGTTATGTCGAGATTTAAAAGGTATGAAGCTTGCCTATAAAGCCCATAAGAATCTTGCATTAAAGCTAACACATTTTGAAATTCAGAAAGGAACATTAAATCCTACTCTGGATATGATACGAGGCTGGGGAGAGCTTCGAAATTTAACTTTAGCTGGCTGTTTAGTTACAAAAGCAGCTTTAGGTAGAAGTGAGAGTCGTGGAGCTCATTATCGTTTAGATTTTCCTAAACAAAAATTAGAAGCAAATGTACGACAATATTTAAAACTTAAAGACTTTGAAGATCCTTTTGGTCTTCAAGAGGACTATAGTAATGATTCAAAAACACAAGCTACCTCCTCTTTATCCGTTTAATTATGCGCCTATTATAAAGCGCGCTCTAAATGAGGACTTTGGGGAAGCGGGCGATATTACTACAGACGCTATTGTTTCTGTAGATAGCAAGGCTGTAGCTAGAATAGTCGCGAGGAAAGAAGGATGTTTAGCTGGGCTGGAGGTAGCACTTTCTGTTTTTACTACACTAGATAATGACGTTTCTATAGACAGAAAATATGAAGATGGAGAAGACATTTCAGCTGGTGAAACAATAGCTTTAGTATCAGGTTCCGCAAGAGTTTTGCTGAGTGGTGAACGCACAGCTCTCAACCTTCTAGGAAGAATGTCGGGCATTGCTACGATGACGCGCAATCTATCATTGGCAGTCAAAAATTATAAAGCGCGCATAGTCTGCACTCGTAAAACAGCTCCTGGACTTAGATTATTGGACAAGTATTCAGTACGTGCAGGAGGAGGTGTAAATCATAGATTTGGACTTGGTGATGGTATTTTGATCAAAGATAATCATCGTTTGATGGCAGGGGGAATATACAATGCGGTAGAAAGTGTTAGAAAGCGTCTTGGGCATATGGTTAAATTAGAGGTTGAGGTGGATACTTTAGCTGAATTGAAAGAAGTATTGGGTTTAGATGTGGATGCTGTACTACTTGATAACATGACACCAAGCATTCTTGCTAATGCGGTTTCACTTGTAGATGGCCGGGTTCTTACTGAAGCATCTGGCGGAATTACTCCTGAAAAAGTAGCCGAAGTAGCTGCAACAGGTGTCGACCTGATTTCACTTGGTTGGCTTACACATAGCGTTAAAAATTGGGATGTAGGTCTCGATTTTGAACCCAAATAATAGTGCCTATAAATTATCAAATGTAGATTGAACTATTGTTTCAGTCCTCACTCCCGAACCAAGTTTTTCGCTCTGAAGATTAGTTAGGTAAGCTAAAGCTATATTGTGTTTAGGATCAGCGAGTGCCCGAGCACCTCCTGAACCTGAGTGCCCGAATGCTTCTTTACTTTGCCCCATGGTTTTTAATTTCCCAGTATTTTTCCAAAACCCCATTGTCATGCACATTGGTTGCCCTGTGGTACCATCAGAATCATCTTCCCACTGCACAGTTGTTGCCCGAGCTAAAGCTTTTTTAGAAAGTATTTGAACATTATCGATTGTACCACCATTGGCGAGCGCTCCATAAATTCGAGCCATTGCACGTGCAGTTCCAAAGCCTCCGAAAGATGGTACACCCGCCATTTGAAATTTATTTGTATTTTGTATAGCTACATCAAAAGGTTTTGGCATTGCTTGCCATGCTCTAGCTAATGGGGAGCCAGGGGTTGCCTTGCCTCCCATAGAAAAACCAGAGGGGTTAGGTAAAATATCAGCTATACGTTCGAGATCTTCTTTGTCTACACCGACTTTATAATCGGCATTTAATGGCTGACATATATTCTCATGGATAAACTGGCGTATCGTCCTGCCACTGACTCGGCGAACTACCTCACCCGCTAAATAACCTATGTTAACTGTATTATATGCTCCTTTAGTTCCGGGCTTCCATGCAAGGTCTTGTATCTCAAGGTTATGAATCATTTTTTCATAATCGAAAATATCACCTGGATCTGCCTCATCGTTGAAACAAACTCCACAATAATGAGATATTATATGGCGAATTTTAACTGTGTCTTTTCCCTTTTGAGCAAATTCAGGCCAATATTTAGCTACTGGCGCATCTAAATCAATTAGACCACGATCCGCTAGTATATGAACTGAAAGTGCGCAAAGGCTTTTCGCGATTGAGTAAAAAATACACATAGTGTTTCTATGCCAAGGAACTGTTTGCGCTGCATCCTGATAACCACCCCAAAGATCAACTACATTCTTACCTTTGTGATATATACATACTGCACTACCGGTTTCACCATGTTCAGAAAAATTTTTTTCTAAAGCTGTTAGTACTGAGAAAAAATTCGGTTCACAGTAACCTTGAATTTTGAGTTCATTATTATTTATAAATTCCATCATTAATCCAGCCTGGTTTTAGGTAAATAAGTATGAACCTATTTTAGCGTTAGTTTTTGGGGTCGCCAATGATCAAAAATTATTAAAGCAGTTATAGTTAACCCTTTATTAACTGCAAAAAGGTGATAGCTGTAAAGCAAGGTCTAGAAGTAACTCATCAGTTCCAGGTCTACCAATAAAAGATAAGCCTACGGGACAGTTTTCAACATTAGTTGCAGGTATACTAACTTGGGGAAATCCTGAAAGTCCGGAGATGCAAGTAAGTGCTAGGGCATTTGAACGAAAAAACTCTAATCCATCTGGAGTTGTATTAATTTTTGGAGCTATTACAGGAGAGGTGGGTAGACATACAATTGCACCTGGTATGAAAAGTTCATTTAGATGACTTCTAACATTTTTTCTAGTTTTCTGAGCTTTTTCATATTCTTCTATAGTTATATTAGCTGCCATAGCAAACCTTTCCTTAATACCAGGTCCCAGATTTGGCTTATTTTTTTGAACCCAAGGTAGGTTGGTCTCTTTAACCTCTGACGCTTGTATTATACGGAAAGCTTCTGCCCAATGGTCAAGACCATCTGGAGCGACAGTTACCTCGGAAATGGATGGAAAGACACTTGATGCAGCTTCTAATGTTTTGTGTAAAGCCTCACTTACTTTCGGATCGGCTTTCTTAAAACAATCTGTCGCAACCATTAGCTGGTCAGTATTACTAACTTCTGATTTATTGTCTAAGAGAATACTACCTAAAGTTTTGAACAAGGATGGATCATTACAGAACCAACCCGCAGTATCAAAACTTGGTGCCATTGGTCTACCTCCTGATAAATCTACTCTACCATGGGTAGGTCTGATACCGTAAAGGCCACAGAAGGATGCTGGAATCCGAACCGAACCACCAGTATCACTACCCAACGTAAAATCACATAATTTGGCTGTAAGTGCCGCAGCTGACCCAGATGAGGATCCTCCTGGTAAACGACCTGGCGCATTTAAATTCTGAGGTGTTCCATAGTGTGCATTAATACCAGTAAGACTATAAAAAAATTCATCACATATTGAAATTCCAACTAAATTAGCACCAGAATCAAGTAGTTTTTGAACTGTCTTAGCCGTTTCGGTTGCTGGTTCTGTTTTTGCATAAAAATCAGGGCAACCATTTCCTGTTTTTCTACCTTCTATGTTATATAAATCTTTAACGATAAATGTTTTTCCTTCTAGTGGCCCGCCTTTCTTACCCTGTATGGGCAATTGAATATTGTGAGGCACTAGGCACCCTATCGTATCATGAGGGATATTAATTTGTGATATGTTTCCGTTAGTGTTCATTATTTGCCTCATTTTTTTCTGAATAAGTTACTCTAAAATCTATGTACCGTGTAGACTAATATTTTCCTAATTATATTATGTCACTGAAGTGCTTTAGCTAAAACGGCACAACAAAAAGGAAGAAACCATGAAAGCCTCTGCCGGTGAAGATCTTGTTCTACTTGAGCGTAAAGATGATATTGCCACTGTAATTTTAAATAGACCGGAAAAATTAAATGCTTTGAATAAAGAGATGTGGAAAAGTATTGGAGATATTTTTACGTCACTTGATACTGATCTAAGCATACGTTGTGTAATACTGCGTGGTGCTGGAGATAAAGCTATGGGGCCGGGTGCTGATATTTCAGAATTTGATACAGAACGCTCTAATTCAAAACAAGCGGCAGAATATGGAGGTTTGATGCATCGTTCTATGCATTCTATTCGTGACTGTTGTCATCCTGTTCTAGCCCTAATAAAGGGTTTGTGCGTTGGAGGTGCACTAGAGCTGGCATTAATGTGCGATATACGTATATGCGGTGAGAGCTCACGCTTTGGGATTCCGGTAAACAGGCTAGGTTTAGTGATGGCATATCCAGAGATCGAAGCTTTAGTTGGATTAGTTGGTCGTTCTTCAGCTTTGGAAATATTATATGAAGCTCGTATTTTTGATGCCATTGAAGCTAAAGATAAAGGTTTAGTAAATAAAGTGGTCTCTGACGATTTGGTAAAACAAGAGGTATATGCCACTGCTATGCGTATCGCTGATGGCGCGCCACTAGTTAATCGCTGGCATAAAAAATTTACTGATAGAGTACTAAACTCAGTGAATGCAGGTATACCATTAAAACAAGAAGAATTGGATGAAGGCTATGACTGCTTTGATTCAAAGGATTTTCATACTGGCTACGAAGCATTTCTTGCTAAGCAAAAGCCAAAATTTGAAGGACGTTAATTATGACGACTAATGATAATCTTTTAGGGGGTATTAAGGTAGTTGAGTTAAGTCATATTATGGCTGCACCAACATGCGGTCAGCTTTTAGCTGATATGGGAGCAGATGTTATTAAAGTTGAAAGGTTGCCGACTGGCGATGATACTCGTCGATTCGGAAACTCAATTGATGGAGATTCAGCAGCTTTTGCTATGATGAACCGAAATAAACGGGGTTTAGGGATTAACTTAAAAACAGAAAATGGTAAGTCAGTAATGCGTAGCATTATACAAAAATCTGATGTTTTCATTGAGAATTACCGTATGGGGGCAATGGAGCATTATGGAATTGGTTGGGAGGAAATGCACAAGGCGAATCCAAAACTAATTTACTGCTCAATCTCAGGTTTTGGACGCACAGGGCCTTATGCCGAGCGAGGTGGTTTTGATCTCATAACACAGGCAATGTCGGGTATAATGAGTATTACGGGTGAGGGACCGGGTCGGCCACCAGTAAAAGTTGGAGCACCTATTACGGACATAACTGCGGGTATGTTAGCCGCTTTAGGTATTTGTGGTGCAATTATACAACGTGGTAGGACTGGTATTGGGCAATATGTTGATACTTCGCTGTATGAAGCCGGAATAATCCACACGTTTTGGCAGACTGCGATACATGCAGCAACTGGTGAAGTTACAAAAGCGATGGGGTCGGCGCATCCACTTTCAGCGCCCTATC
>JAQWSA010000064.1 GCA_029243445.1 Alphaproteobacteria bacterium | reverse complement strand
ATTATCTAAAATAATATTCATATTTTTAGGTATAAAATGATATTTTACAAATCACTTAGAATTTAAATTTATAATAACCCCCTCGGAGAAGGATTTCTCTATTTCTAATTTTGTTTTCTCCGATCTAGTGTCAATTAATGGTCGACGCATAGAGCCCGGAGAAATACCAGCCTTTAGAGCAGTCATTACGCCTACAGCTTCCCAATAATTATCTACCAGATGTAACTGACCTGGCGACCAAGGAAGCATAAGCAAATTATTTTTCATAAGGTTTTGGTTTTCTTTAACTGCTATAACCGGAATACCTTGTTTCAATGCCGCTAGAGTTGGCAACCCAACACATTTATCAGGAATGACTAAACAAGAAATATCTGCAGAGCTGATTAAACCTAACTCTCCAATAAAATCCGGTTCAGTAATAATACGTGGGCTTCTTTGCAAACCTTTCAGCATACATTGAACAAATGTCATAGAAATAGCTTCAGCAGCGAGTCGTGGATCAACTAGACCAAGATCAAAGTCAGCTACCTTATGGCTTTCAAGCATTGGTGAATGAGCAGCAGGAATATTATGGAGCATAGATACTGCATGCGTCAGCATAGCTTCTACACCACCCCAAGGATTGATCAATTCACCATGATTATGAAAATATTCCTCGTGGTATTCATCTTCAACTTCAACAACTGAGGCAATAGCAACCGCATCGAATGAACCCCAATTTTCATTAATTACCTGATTAATACGCTCTAGTCCTTTAATTGTACCCGCTGCACTTCCCGACTTAGTGAATTCTGCTATCATTCTAAGTGGTGGACTTAGTTTAACTACCTTTGTGCAGTCTAAACCATAAGTTGCTCGTGCAGCGCTTACAGCGTTGATAGTATCATTCGCAAACATCTCAATCTCATGATCGTCAATGATAACTAATAGACGGTTTGACCTAACAGGCTGTAATGAGGCTGTGCCCATCAGTAATCTGGTGATTGTGCTTCCTTCTACGTACAACGCGTTATTTGGCATTTCGTTAAGATCTGAAGCATTAACAACGTTTGGATGCAAGATAAGGTTATCACATACTTCAGCAAGAACTCTGGCGGCTGGAGTTGCATCTCCAGCATGTCCGCCAATTGTAGAGCCAATACCTGTCGGAACTAAAAAGACTGTATTGAAATCTTTTGTACGTTCTATTTTTCGCTGTTTAAACTGAAATATAGATTGGAGTTTCTTATATTTATTGCGATCAATTTCTCTAAGCATACCAAACTCACATTTATAATGAGTGTCATCCATATCGGTAATTGCGAAACGGACGGGAATAGATCCATCCTCAACCTCTTGATCAATAGTCTTTTGTATTTTGCCTATCATATCGCTATGGTCAGGAGATGCAGGGATCAATAATTGTCGTTCGATTAAATTCATAATTATCTCATACTCGATCTAAAATCCGTGAAGAAAATTCCGTTGCACCAAACCATTTAATCGAAAATTTTTCTGCTACTTTAGGGTCATAATGCTTACAAGAAAAAATGTTTATATAAACAGCTTCTAACTGATCAAGTGTATGAATGACTATAGAGCTGGTTAGTATAAATTGTACTGCGGATGTGCCCTGAGTATGTGGCGAAGTCTGTTTATCACCCTCGGGAATACCAATATCATCCCAGAAATATAATTCTTCGCGCTTCATATCAATCAAAACACAAAGTTCTTCAAAATATTTGCTTATGCTTTTTCGAGTAAATTTTAATGAATCACATCCATGTAGATCTAGGACTAATTCGATACCATACTTATCAGTGAATAAACCTTTATTTTTTTCTATAATATTATCTTCACTGTTCATATCTGCTGATTCCCTAGGATGAATTTAGTCTAGAATGACGTGCGGAATAATATTACAATCTTTACTTGTCACCAATGTGTTATCTTCTCTAATGCACAGTCCAACAGCCTTACTAGCAACTAACCAGCACCCAACTAATGGGAAAGAACCATCATATTCAGGCAATGACTGAAAACCTTGCACGATGCACGCATCATTACCATAAGGACCATCACTATGATGCTTAGTTTTTCCATTATAAACTATTTCAATATTTTCTCCTTGGCGTGATAAAAGTGGTTTACGAACATAACTGCCATTATTTATAAAATCAGCAGCGCTAGGATCATCTTCAAAAAATGATGGCAGAAGATTTGGGTGTCCCTCAAACATTCCCCATAACAATGGCATAAGACCTTTGTTTGATAGAATCATCTTCCATGGTGGCTCTATAAAAAGAATACCACTGGATAATATTTTAGACCCAAATTCCTCTTCCATCATCCATTCCCAAGGATATAACTTAAAAAGAGTTGAGATAACCCGGTCGTCAAGATCAGTAAATTTTCCTTGGTCGTTCAGGCCGATATCTTCCATCGACAGAAAACACGTATTTAGTCCTGCTTCCTGCGCACATTCCTCTAAATAGTTGAGCGTCCCTTTGTCATCCTCAATGTCTGGGTTACAAGAAAAGTGGGATAAATCTGAAACATTTAAATGAGGAAAGGCTTTTACAATACTCTCATGTAAATCATTTAATTGATCGCAGCCTTCTGGTATCAGCCCTATCTCAATGGCCTCTTCTAACCACTCCCACTGAAATACTGCTGTTTCATAAAGAGCCGTCGGAGTATCAGCGTTGTATTCTAATAACTTTGCAGGTCTATTACCATCATAAGATAGGTCCATTCTTCCATAAAGATTCTTTTCACCTTTACGCCAGCTTTCAGCTATATAATCCCAATAAATTTCTTTAATTCCAAGTCGATGCAAAACGCCCTCGTTATTAATTGCACGATCCACCACTTGGAAACACATATCTTCAATTTCTTGAGTAGGGCCTTCAATATCTTCTTCAATTTGGCGCAATGTAAATTGATAGTATGCGCTCTCATTCCATCCAGTAATGCCTTTATCAGCTGTATATTCTAATCCATGCTGACTAGCTGTAGACACCAGATTAGGACGTTCGTTCACAGTAATACGTTTCATAATGTTTGCTACGAATGTTTTTAGAACTGTATCAATATTAATTTAATTATGTGGCAGCAGAGCCAAACCTGCGTCCAGAAGAACCAAAACCTCCTCGGGACTGAGTCCTACTTTTAAATGTTGGCTGGCTAGTTACAGAACGAGCAATCTGGGTTCGACCGGTTGCTTTTCCAGCGCTTCTATTATCTGCTGTACGAAAAATATTTGGTTTAGTAGCAGACCTATACAAAGGTTGCGAAATCATGGATCTACGTCCGCCAATCATAGACCCCATCATATAACCCATCATCAATGGCATAAAAATAGATCCGCCACTTGACGTTTGATATGGGGCTTTCTCGCAGCGGTTAGCGCCAAAATCTGCCTGACAATCAGCCTTAGAGGCATATTTAGGGGCAACTGCCGCATGTTGGCTAAGCGCTTCCTTAAAATTTATTTCGCATTGATCAGCTGGTACGAGCGAATCTCTTTTACACTGTTCTACAGTCTCATAGACAGAGGCTTCTACCTTAGGCTCTTCCTTACACGCAGTGAGCGCTATCATACTGACACTAGCCATCAAACTGATTGGAACAGAAATTCTACGCTTCATTTTATTTTTCCTTCTAGCACCAATGACGGATAACTTTTTTCGATAATTACTCCGGCACATCAATACTAATTTTTTGTTAACTTGTCATGGAAGCAGCGTTTAATACCCCGCCAGCAAGCGACGCAGAACCAAGCCAGACTCCACTAGCAATTTCATTATTTTCAATTCGAGCTGAAATTTTGGGTATAGGTAAACGTACGATAAGAAAAATTATAATTTGAATAATCAAAGCAATAATTCCCCATATAACACAATCAAGTAATGATACTGAATGTGATATTGCACTAGCTAGTGGTAAACAAAAACCAATCAAACTGCCAGCGAAGGCGATTGAGGCTGCAGCATTATTATCTCGAATCAGTGTAATCTCATTATGGGGCGTAACCCACATATAGATAATAACGTAAAATAACGTTAGAAATGCAGCAGTTGCAATATAAGCCAGAAACCATGGTAACTCATTAATTGAAAGGCCAACTATTTCCATAAGACTTAATCTCCTCAATAGCCAATATTGATAATGTATATATTATTTTGCAAAGGGCAATCGTTCACGGTTTTAACTACATAGTAATAAAATAATAAAATTTTACTACCTCCAAGTCATCCAATAGTACAAACTAAAAAAATTAATTTATCTAATAAAGTTTTTTACAAAATCTGCACCTAGCCCCACTTCCTCAAAGTGGTTTCGTGCCGTATTAATCCGGTCGAAAACATCCGAAGTTCCTGTGATTATCCCGTCCTCATCACAATACAAAAGAGCACCTGTATTGTGAAATAACGTAATCATTTCATTACCTTCATCAACGACTAAGGTATGCACATCTCCTGGCGGTTCGTATAAATAGCTACCAGCTGTTGCTTCCCAGTTGCGCTCTAGGTAGCGCCACTTGCCTTCAACTACAAAACCATGGACGGGTGCAGGATGACGGTGACGCGATATAATCCCGGGCTCTGTGACTTTAATAAAGTGCACCCAATAGCCTTGGCTAACGTTTAGGCAAAGCGGTCGCGACCAACGTCCAGGACCTATGGGGACCCAAAGACGGTCATCTTCTGGATCAAGGCCATCTTTCCAATATAATTCATCTTGCATATCTTGCGGTATAAGGGGTGAATATATTCTTTCAATATTATCCGGCATGAATTTATCCTTTATACATACGTAAGTGAATATTTTATTATTGTTTTATAACTAATGAATACTATTTCGGAATGTTAATTATATCGTAACTGAGTAAATACATCATTTACAAAAGAAAAAAATTTGTAGGTATATTAATAATTTTTAAAACAATCTTACTACCTAACATTACTGCGCTGATAGTTTTATAGCTATTATCTATTTATTTTATTTAAATAATTAATAAACACAGAGAGGTTACTGAATAAATGACACCTCTTTAACATATAATTTTGCCTGATGATTTCTTCCGATTGCGACTAGGCCAATTGCGACTATACTTTTTGACTTAATGTTTTTTGTCAAAGGAAAACCTGATCTCTTAAACTCAGAAATTGGAAGTAATATTTGACTGTAATCTTTACCAGCAATGAATTCGGATTGATAGTACTGCCATGGTAAAAACATTCCAGTAGTTCGCAAATGAATAAAATATTTCTGATCGTTTCCTTTTACTATAACTTTAACAAATTTTGCTTTATCTAAATTTATCTTACTTAAATCTCTTCGTATTTGAATAAAACCACCATTGTTTTCTACGGTTACATTACCTGACAATAAAGCGGCAGCTGTACCTTTGCTTGTTTCATAGACAACACTTCCTGTTGAAAGACCTCCCATTACATCATCTGAGATAAATTTCCACAGACTTGTATTTTGAAAATTATCTTTGAATACATTTTCGGCATAGATTTTTTTAGGCATAAAAATAAATAATAATAATAGTAAAATGGAAAATATCAGCAAGGTATTGTTATTCATAAAATTACATGAAGGGAGTTTTTCCCATGATTTAGACTTATTCATTAACCACCTTTAACATGAGATATTTATAGTTAAAATATGTTTATCGCGTTATATTTCTATTAATTTAAGATTTAATTCCGGTTGTTTTTCTAAAGTAAAAATTCTTGGAAAGTTTGAATAGTATCTTGTAAATTACTTTTATCAAAACTAGCTGCAACATATCTGTCTGGACGAACAAAAAGAACTTGATCTCGGTGCGACCGTATCTTAGTTAAAGTAGGGTCCTCTATTGGGTTCAGTCTCACCACTCCATCACTCTTATCAACAAGATTATAGCCAATAGCTATTGTTTGTAGCGCCAATTCCGGCCATAGCTTATTTTTTATCTCATTAACAAATCCAATTAATGATTCGTCTTGAACGATGATAGAAAAATTTGGCCCAATTATATCATCTAATCGAACTATTGATCCATTTAAATAACTGACTGGCAATTGTGGTAGCATTTGGCCGACTAGAGAACCTGAAAAAGTTTGGGAATTAAGATTAACAAAAGCACCTCTTTCATAGCGCGGAGGAGGTTTAAATTTCATTGAGGTAATAAATTCTCTAGCAGCAGGAAAGCGTTTCATCCACTGTAATAAACTAGTTCTGAAAGCAATATCAGATTCCCCTTGAGGCATTATAATATCACCCATTGCAACAGCGAGTTGTATCATCGCCCAAGCAGGACCTCTTCTTTCTTCTTCATATGTTGATAAAAGTTTTTTTCCGCATTGCCCTTTAATGGCTAAAGTAATTTTCCAGGATAAATTATGTGCATCTCTTAAGCCAGCATTCATACCTTGACCGGCGAAAGGTGGCGTGACATGCGCTGCATCTCCAAGTAGGAAGACTCTATTATCTTGCCATTTTTCAGCAATTTTTGCCTCGAATGTGTAGACAGCAGCCCTTAGAATATCTTTTTTATGTATTTTTCTTATCGGTTTAAGGCGCTTTAAAATATTTTCAGAATCTAAAAGATCAGATTTTTTTTCACCTGTATTAGCTCTAAATTCATATCTCCGACCCCTATTAGGCGCAGGAACACTCACATAGGGTTTATTGCTACTGCAGTAAAATTTTGATACCGGTTCAGTATCTGGATCATTTAGTGTATCCAAGATTAGCCAATCTTCTGGATAACTATCGCCTTTCATTTCAATTTTAAGATTTTGTCGAACTTTGCTTCTGGCCCCATCTGCTCCTAGAAGATAACTGGTAATAATATTTGTTTTAT
>JAQWSA010000063.1 GCA_029243445.1 Alphaproteobacteria bacterium | reverse complement strand
AAACAATGTCAATAATTATTACTATAATTTGCCCGATGACGTTCGAGGCGCTGTGATAGTCATTGGAAACTTTGATGGCCTACATAAGGGCCATCAAGAAGTTATTACAGCTGCGAGGGAAGTAGCCGATAAATCTGGAAGTCCACTAGTGATGATGACCTTTAGTCCTCATCCTCAAAGGTTTTTTCAACCCGATGGAAAACCATTTCGACTTACCCCTTTTCGAGCTAAAGTTAGAGCTATAGCCGAATTAGGAATTGATGTTTTACTTGTTTGTCGTTTTGATAAAAAACTCTCATCTCTATCTGCAGAAGAATTTTTAGAATCGATTCTATATAATGGAATTGGCGCTAGCCACGTAGTTGTTGGTCATGATTTTGCTTTTGGAAAAAAACGTCTAGGTAATCCTGAATTACTTAAACTTAAAAGTAAGAAATATGGTTTTAACGTTACAATTGTTGCTCCGCAAAAAGACCTCAATGGTGTAATTTATTCATCATCTATTATACGGAGTTATCTTAATGATGGATTTCCTGAAAAGGCTGCAGCAACGCTCGGGCGACTATGGGAAATTGAGGGTCGCGTTATAAAAGGTGATCAGCGAGGAAGGACTATTGGCTTTCCAACAGCTAATATTGACCCAGTTCAATATGTACAGCCTGCATTAGGAGTCTATGCAATACGCGTCGGTGTTAAGCTATTAGGGAATATCCAGTGGTTTGATGGGGTGGCTAATTTGGGAATTCGTCCAACGGTATATGGCGATAGAGTTTTATTAGAATCTCACTTATTTGATTTTGAGGGAGATTTATATGAGAAATACCTACGCGTTGCATTTGCTGCTTACATAAGGCCAGAAGAAAAATTTAAAAATTTAGATATATTAAAAAACCAAATTTCAATAGACAGCAAAAACTCCAGAAGAATTCTTTCAGATTTTTCATTAAAAAGTACAATATAATTGACTAATTAATAACTCTAAAATGGATGAGCATAAATTCGGTAGTTGCCGATTCATCATAAGGTTAATATAAGCCAGATCTATTTAATTTGAAATTATGATAGGGGCACTATCGAAGGACCTTTAATGACAATTGACTATAAAGATACAGTGTTTTTACCATCAACTGAATTTCCTATGCGTGCGGGATTACCAAAGAAGGAACCAGAAATTCTCGATCGCTGGGTGTCTATGGATTTGTATGCAAAACAACGGGAGCTTTCTAAAGGTAGGGAAAAGTTTATTCTTCATGATGGACCTCCGTATGCTAACGGGAATCTGCATATAGGCCATGCACTTAATAAAATATTAAAAGACGTTATTAACCGATCTCAGCAAATGATTGGGAAAGACGCTAATTATGTTCCGGGATGGGACTGTCATGGTCTGCCAATAGAGTGGAAGGTTGAGGAGAAATACCGTTCTGCTGGGCGAAATAAAGATGAAGTGCCAATTATAGAGTTTCGCAAAGAATGCCGTGAATTTGCAAAGCACTGGGTTGAGGTGCAATCAACAGAGTTCCAGCGCTTGGGTGTCATAGGTGATTGGTCCGATCCTTACACAACCATGGCTTATAAAGCCGAGGCGCAGATAGCACGAGAGATTAGTAAGTACGCAATGAATGGAGGGTTGTATCGAGGTACACGGCCTGTTTTATGGTCGGTTGTAGAGCGTACTGCGTTAGCGGATGCTGAGGTTGAGTATGAAGAGCATAAATCTCCTACAATTTACGTTAGGTTTCCAGTTATCAGATCACAGATTGAGGAACTTGCTACTGCGGCAGTTGTAATATGGACAACTACTCCATGGACTATTCCTGGCAATAGAGCTGTCGCTTATGGAGATACGATAGATTATGTTATATTTGATGTAATGGCTGTATCTGAAAAAGCCACAGCGGTCGAAGGAGACAGACTTATTGTTTCCAAAGAATTAGTAGAAAGCTTCTGCAGCGACTCTGGCATAGAAATGATTTCTAAAATTTCTCAGATTAAAGGTTCAGATCTTATTGGAACCGCTTGTTCTCACCCTTTGCAGGGAAAAGGTTTTGATTTTGATGTAAATTTGTATGCGGGTGATTTTGTTACAACGGAAACCGGAACAGGTTTTGTACATATGGCGCCTAGTCACGGTGAAGATGATTATAGGTTATGTATTGAGCACGGTGTGAAGGTTCCAGATATGGTTGATGAAGACGGAAGCTACTTCGATCATGTTCCCTTATTTGCAGGTTTAATTGTATTAACTAATGATGGTAAAGAAGGTAATGCTAATGGTGGTGTAATAAAAGAACTTATTAGCGCTGGTCATTTACTGGCCAAGGGAAGTTTGCGTCATTCTTATCCACATTCATGGCGATCGAAGGCTCCATTGATTTTTAGGAATACATCGCAATGGTTTATATCAATGGATGTTAACGGATTACGCGATAAGGCACTTACGGCAATTGATCAAACACGATTTGTGCCAGCTGCTGGAAAAACACGTCTTCGTTCAATGATAGAAAATAGACCTGATTGGTGTATATCCAGGCAAAGGGCTTGGGGTGTACCTATCCCAGTATTTGTTGAAAAAAAGACAGGAGAAGTTTTACGAGACCAAGAAGTATTTGATCGTATTGCAGAAATTTTTGAGGCCGAGGGTGGGGATTCTTGGTTTTCTAGTGAACCTTCACGTTTTCTTGGGAATGCTTATGAAGTGGATGCCTACGAACAGGTATTAGACATAGTTGAGGTGTGGTTTGAATCAGGCTCTACTCACAGTTTTGTCCTAGAAGATCGCCCTGAACTAAAGTGGCCTGCTTCGCTCTACTTAGAAGGATCAGATCAGCATAGAGGTTGGTTTCATTCATCACTTTTAGAATCGACCGGAACTCGAGGGCGTGCTCCTTATGACGCGGTATTAACGCATGGATTTGTTATGGCCGAAGATGGTCGTAAAATGTCTAAATCTCTTGGTAACGTTGTTTCTCCTCAGGGAGTTATAGATAAAATGGGGTCAGACATTCTTCGTATTTGGGTAGTTAGTTCGGATTATTCAGAAGATTTACGAATTGGCCCCGAAATTTTGAAACATCAATCCGATTTGTATAGGCGAATAAGGAACACACTAAGGTTTTTACTGGGCAACTTGGCGGAGTTTGAAGAATCGGAGAGAGTTTTAATAACACAGATGCCAGAATTAGAACGATGGGTTTTACATCGTTTATGGGAACTAAATGCACTCATCCGAAAAAGTGTTGATAATTATGACTTTCATAGCTTATGGACTGCATTACATAATTTTTGTGCAGTAGATTTATCGGCTTTTTACTTTGATATACGAAAGGATGGGCTATATTGCGATCCAACCTATTCTCAAACACGTTTAGCTAGTCGAACTGTATTAGATATTTTGTTTAATCACTTAACAGCTTGGCTGGCGCCAATTTTGTGTTTTACTGCCGAGGAAGCATGGATTTCACGGAACGGGAATGACGCTGATACCAGCGTACATTTGCGAACTTTTCCAGAGGTAAGTGAAGATTGGAGAGATGATTTGCTTGCTGCTAAGTGGGATAAAGTTCGTCGTCTTCGACGAGTTGTAACTGGGGCTTTAGAGATAGAGCGAATAGAAAAACGTATTGGTTCAAGTTTACAGGCGGCGCCTGAAGTTTATGCTGATGATGAAACTATAGCTGCTATGATGGATATAGACCTGGCAGAAATTTCAATTACCTCTAAAGCGACACTGATTGCAGGATCTCCACCGTCAAACTCATTTTTACTGGAAGACGTTCCTGAAATAGGTGTTATTACTAAGTTGGCTAAAGGTGAAAAATGTGCTCGCTGTTGGCAGGTGCTGGAAGAAGTTGGAAATAATAAACATGAAGATTTATGTAATCGATGTTCTAAAGCCGTTGAAAAAACTTAATTATATCATAAATTAATAGATAGTATTAGATTATGCAGCGCTACGCGCTTATATCCATTTTAGTCATTAGTATAATTGACCAGATATGTAAGCAGGTAATACTTGTCTACGTTTTTAATCCTCCCCGAATTATTGAGGTTTGTTCGTTTCTTAATATTGTTCCAGTATTGAATACCGGCATTAGTTTTGGGTTTTTAAGCAGTGATTCTCAACTGAGTCGTTGGTTGCTTGTTTTTGTATCAATGATAGTAGTTTTAGCCTTGTTTATATGGCTTATAAGGTCTAGCAACGCCTTAATAATTTTCGGGCTTACTATTGTTATTTCAGGCGCAGTTAGCAATATAATAGATCGAATTATTTATGGAGCTGTAATTGACTTTCTTGATTTTCATATAGCGGGTGTACATTGGCCTGCATTTAATTTAGCAGATAGTTTAATTGTTATGGGAGTGATAATTTTGCTTTATGATGGATTTTTTGTTTCGGCTCAGAAATTAAGATAGATATAAAAGGCGATTATGTGTTAACGAAGTGTTCAACGGAGTGGTTCTTTATGGGGCGTTTGGTCCAAATGGATGAATATTATAAAAAACCTAATATAACAAAGGTTTTTGGTTTAGCTTTGCTTCTAATTGGCGCAGTAGTTTTATTGACCGCATGCGGGAATTCCACGAAAAGAACCTTTGGTATTGAAAGAACGACTCCAGATGAGTTTTCCGTTGTTAAAAGGGCACCTCTCTCTCAGCCTCCTGACTATAAATTACGACCTCCAAGACCTGGAGCTGAAAGGCCAGGCGTTGCCAGTCCTAGGGAGCAAGCGCGAAGAGTTGTTTTTCTTGGTAAAGATGCAGTCCATCAAAAAAGTAATGCGCCTGGTCTTAATAAGAAGACAACTACCGGTGAGAAAGCTCTCTTGATGCGAGCTGGGGCGAACAAAGTTGAAACAGATATACGAAGTAAAGTTGATCAAGAGAGTTCAATCTTGGCTGATACAAATAAGACATTTGTTGAAAAACTATTAGGCTTTAAAAATGATAACGCGGAAATTGTAGATGCTGAGGCAGAAACAAAGAGACTTAAACGAAATAAAAAGCTTGGCCAAAAACCTACAAAAGGAAAAACGCCACTCATTGATAGAAAAAAGAATCAACTTTTTAAATTCTAATTTTTCCCATTATTAACCAGATTTATTAATTATAATATGGCCCTTACTGTACTTATAACGTGATTAGTTTTTTAATAAATAGGAGTCAAATAATTAGAATAAAGATATTATTAAATATTCTACTTACCTTTGTATATTTTTTATTAGCATCAGAACCTTCTTTCTCACAGATCTTTAATCCAACCACATTTACATTGAAAAATGGTTTGAGAATTGTGGTAATTGAAAATCATAGGGCTCCAGTGGTCACTCATATGTTATGGTATAATGTGGGAGCAGCTGACGAACCTCCAGGTAAATCAGGAATAGCTCATTTTCTAGAACATTTAATGTTTAAGGGAACAGTAAATCGGGCTCCAGGAGAGTTTTCCGAAATTGTAGCACGCAACGGAGGTAGAGAAAACGCATTTACCAGCCATGATTATACAGGATATTATCAAATTGTTTCGAAAGATAGACTTGGTTTGATGATGGAGCTTGAGGCTGATCGTATGATGGGTCTGGTTTTAACTCAAGAAAGTATTAATATTGAACGCCAGGTAGTAATTGAAGAGCGACGCTCTCGTGTAGAAACTAGTCCACGAGCAAAATTAAATGAGCAAGTAATGGCAGCAACCTATAGCAATCATCCTTATAGGTTACCTGTTATAGGTTGGAAGCATGAAATTGAAACACTGCAACTTGATGATATTATAGATTTTTATAATAAATGGTATGCACCAAATAATGCAAATTTAATAGTATCAGGCGATGTTGTTCCTTCAGAAGTCTATGAATTAGCCAAAATCTATTATGGGAAATTACCTTTTAAAAAAATACCTTTGCGATTGCGCCCTTCAGAACCAAATCACTATGCCCCGCGTGAAGTGATATTACGTGATTCCAGGGTATTGCAGTCAGCATGGACACGACGGTGGTTGGCTCCAAGCTATAATTCAACTAATAAAAATCACGCCTATGCTTTAGAAGTTTTTGCCGAAATAATGGGCGGGGGAATTACCAGTAGGCTTAACTCTTCATTGGTTGTAAACCAGAAACTAGCTGTTTCCGCTGGCGCTTGGTACGCTGCTGATGCTCTCGATACATCTACCTTTGTTGTATGGTTTAGCCCTCGATCCGGGGTAGATATGGATTTAGTTTCGGCAGCAATTGAAAAAGAGCTTTATAAAGTAAAAAGAAATGGCGCAACAATAGAGGAAGTTAATAGAGCTAAACAACGACTGCTTGATAGTGCTGTTTTTGCTCGTGATAGTATTGAAGGCCCAGCGCGCATTTTTGGAGTTGCTCTCACTACGGGACAAAGTGTTGTGGATGTAGAAAATTGGGCTAACCGAATATCAAATATTACGCCTGAACAGGTTCAATTGGCCGCTCAAGCCGTTTTAAAAATAAATACATCAACTACCGGAATTCTCTTACCTGCTGATAAAGAAAAGGCAGAATAATATGTCTTTTATCCGCAAATATTTTAAAATAATGTTACTAATATTAACAATTAATTTAATTTTTGTGGGTTCAGGTAACGTTCATTCAATGGAAATTCAGCGTGTTATTAGCAACGGAGGTATAGTGGCGTGGTTGGTAGAGGACCATAGCCTTCCTATAATATCAATTAGATTTTCATTTCCTAGAGGTAGCGTTTATGATCCTGTTGATAAGTCAGGACTAGCAAATATGGCGACAAAACTTCTTGAAGAAGGGGCAGGTGAGTTTAATTCTCAAAAATTTCATCGTCGTCTAGAAGACCTTTCAGTATCTCTTAATTTTGAAACATACAAAGACATAATTTTAGGTGGTATGAAGAGTTTGAGTCGTAACAGGGACGAGGCATTTGACCTTCTTAAATTAGCTTTGTTGAAACCGCGTTTTGATGATGACTCAATACAGCTTGTTCGCGAACAAATTCAGGCACAAATAGCTATCAACAAAAACAATCCTAACAATATAGCGCAGCGTACCTATTGGTCGATGATGTTTCCAAAACATCCATATCGATTAGAAAGCAGTGGAACAGATAAAAGCGTAGCAAAGATAAATAAATACGATCTTCAATCATTCGTTAAGTCGAATCTGGTGCAGGAAGGTTTAATTATTGGTGTAGCTGGAGATATAAAAGCAGATGAGCTCGCACTTTTATTAGATAAAACATTTGGAGATCTTCCTAAATATTTAGGAAAGAAAAGCATCGAGAATGTTAGTCCTAGCACATGGGGAAAAGTAGTTGTAGTAGAAAATAATTTACCGCAGAGCAGTATTGTTTTCGGGCAAAATGGTTTGCCAAGAAACCATCCAGATTATTATGCAGTTTATCTACTTAACCATATTCTTGGTGGTGGCAGTTTTACGTCAAGACTTTATAAGGAAATACGAGAGAAAAGAGGCTTAGTATATTCAGTTTATAGCTACCTTTTACCACTTGACTATTCTAGCCTTTGGCTGGGAGCAGCGGCTACCGATAATAAATCAGCAAGAGATACAATCCAAATAATAAGATCGGAATGGCTGCGTATGCAGGACTTTCAAATTACGCAGGAACAATTAGAATCTGCTAGAGATAATATTAAAGGTTCGTTCTCACTAAGGTTTAATAATACGACGTCAATCGCTGGTATGTTATTACAAATACAGAGGAAAGGTTTGGGTATAAATTATATTCAAAATCGTGAAAATATTTACAATATGATAAATATTAATGATATAAATAGGGTGGCGAAAAAATGGCTGGATCCAAAGTCATTGACTTTTGTGATAGTAGGCAATCCTGATAATATTTTCTCTTCTGAAGTGATTAGCGGTAAATAATATGTTTTTATTATTATTCCCGATGTATACTGGATAATATTTTATTAGTTTTTGTTTTTCTTATTGGAGTTTGAAGTATCTATCACCTTGATTATAAAAGCATTTTATAAATCGGAGGTGTTAGCTAAATCATAAGGCTTAACTCTCACTGTATCGAATCGGGTTTTTGTCGGTAAATTATTTAAATGCATTATCAACTAGACATATCCGCTTGCCTATCATCGGTTGTTGGTGACAGAGGTTTAAGCCAGAATTCTTTTAATAATGAAATTAAGAGAGTAAATGATGCATTAGATTGGTTAAGGACAGAATTAAAATTAGGTCATTTGCCAGCGTTTGATATTTGTAGTCATACCGACGATATAGAAAGTTTAAGCGATCTCGCAAACAGGATGCGTGATAGCTGTGATACTGTAGCTATTTTGGGTACTGGAGGGTCAAGCCTTGGTGCTCAAACGGTTTGTGCTTTATCAAAAATAAACTCAGGCCCAAAGATTAAGTTTTTAGACAATATTGACCCTCACACTCTTGATTGTTTTATTGATGAAACCAAATCAGAACGATTAGGCTTACTAATAATATCTAAGTCTGGGGGTACTATGGAAACACTTGCTCAAGCAGTTACTATAGTCCCTAAACTTGATGATTGTGGTCCAAATAAAGTAATAGTAATCACCGAGAATAGTAACTCTCCGCTTAAGCAATTTTCTAGGCAATTTAATTTAATGACACTTGATCATGACCCCAATATAGGTGGTCGTTTTAGCGCATTTAGTATGGTAGGAATTTTACCAGCTTTATTAGCTGGTATTGATGTGAGGAAGTTCCGTTCTGGTGCATACGAAACCTTATCGCAGGCATCGTTAGCTGATCAGGTTTTGGATGTGCCATCGGCAGTTGGAGCTGCCGTATCAGTGGCTTTGTATCGTGAGAAAGCAACTAGTATTTCTGTTTTGATGTCTTATAGTGACCGGCTTTCCATGTTTTCTCATTGGTACCGGCAATTATGTGCTGAAAGCCTTGCTAAAGGGGGAGAAGGTATGACTCCAATAGCGGGTCTTGGCACAGTTGACCAACATAGTCAGTTGCAGCTTTATCTAGATGGTCCTAATGATAAAATGTTTACTTTTTTATCTCCTAGACATGGAGGTGCTGGTCCTAAGGTAGATAATAAATTATC